>NZ_CBFFRK010000682.1:0-78 GCF_965644245.1 Erwinia sp. V71 | reverse complement strand
AGGATAGCTTATCGGTAGCTAACCGTCCCTCCATCCACATGACCAAGCGTTGCACTTATTATCTGAATTCGCGAACAT
>NZ_CBFFRK010000681.1:0-78 GCF_965644245.1 Erwinia sp. V71 | reverse complement strand
GGCGGTTCTTTGTTCATTTACCATACGATGACAGGACGAAAAAATGGTTCCCATCGAATTAATCGCACCTTCCCTAGT
>NZ_CBFFRK010000680.1:0-78 GCF_965644245.1 Erwinia sp. V71 | reverse complement strand
CATTAAGGAAGGTGCGATTAATTCGATGGGAACCATTTTTTCGTCCTGTCATCGTATGGTAAATGAACAAAGAACCGC
>NZ_CBFFRK010000679.1:0-78 GCF_965644245.1 Erwinia sp. V71 | reverse complement strand
TCTTCGCGAATTCAGATAATAAGTGCAACGCTTGGTCATGTGGATGGAGGGACGGTTAGCTACCGATAAGCTATCCTG
>NZ_CBFFRK010000678.1:0-78 GCF_965644245.1 Erwinia sp. V71 | reverse complement strand
CTAGGGAAGGTGCGATTTAATCGTCAATTATGAGAACATAACCCTTTCTTTGACATAGACTTTTCACGATGCCCGCTC
>NZ_CBFFRK010000677.1:0-78 GCF_965644245.1 Erwinia sp. V71 | reverse complement strand
CTGAAAACGATAGATGAACGGCAATCATTGTAGTCATGAACAGAACTTTGAATGATTAAATCGCACCTTCCTTAATTC
>NZ_CBFFRK010000676.1:0-78 GCF_965644245.1 Erwinia sp. V71 | reverse complement strand
AGTGGCGGATTCAACTCCGAAGTGCAACGCTAAGCCGCCAATCTTAGCTCTGCAAACACCACAGACGGTTGCCTGAAT
>NZ_CBFFRK010000675.1:0-78 GCF_965644245.1 Erwinia sp. V71 | reverse complement strand
CTCGCGAATTCAGATAATAAGTGCAACGCTCGGACATGATTGTGGAGAGTGTAGGAGGAAGGGTTAACTACCGATAAG
>NZ_CBFFRK010000674.1:0-78 GCF_965644245.1 Erwinia sp. V71 | reverse complement strand
GGCTAAGGAAGGTGCGATTTAATCATTCAAAGTTCTGTTCATGACTACAATGATTGCCGTTCATCTATCGTTTTCAGT
>NZ_CBFFRK010000673.1:0-78 GCF_965644245.1 Erwinia sp. V71 | reverse complement strand
ATTCAGGCAACCGTCTGTGGTGTTTGCAGAGCTAAGATTGGCGGCTTAGCGTTGCACTTCGGAGTTGAATCCGCCTAC
>NZ_CBFFRK010000672.1:0-78 GCF_965644245.1 Erwinia sp. V71 | reverse complement strand
ATTCGTGGTCGAATTAAATCGGAAAGTGCGATCGGATTAAATCGGAATCAATGGTCGGTTTGGGTCGGAATACGCAGC
>NZ_CBFFRK010000671.1:0-78 GCF_965644245.1 Erwinia sp. V71 | reverse complement strand
GGTTCCGGCAGCCTTCAGTGGTCTTTGCAGAGTTAAGACAGACGGCTTAGCGTTGCACTTCGAACTTGAATCCGCCAA
>NZ_CBFFRK010000670.1:0-78 GCF_965644245.1 Erwinia sp. V71 | reverse complement strand
GGAATTGGTAGACGCGCTAGCTTCAGGTGTTAGTGTTCTTACGGACGTGAGGGTTCAAGTCCCTCTCTTCGCACCAAC
>NZ_CBFFRK010000669.1:0-78 GCF_965644245.1 Erwinia sp. V71 | reverse complement strand
CAGCAGGCCACGCAAGTGTCTCGGATTCAGGCAACCGTCTGTGGTGTTTGCAGAGCTAAGGAAGGTGCGATTTAATCG
>NZ_CBFFRK010000668.1:0-78 GCF_965644245.1 Erwinia sp. V71 | reverse complement strand
CTAAAGTAAGAAATAACCAGCGCGGGAAACGCGATCGAAATCGCCGGAATCACTGACCGGAATCATCGGAATACGCAG
>NZ_CBFFRK010000667.1:0-78 GCF_965644245.1 Erwinia sp. V71 | reverse complement strand
AATTTGATGCCTGGCAGTTCCCTACTCTCGCATGGGGAGACCCCACACTACCATCGGCGCTACGGCGTTTCACTTCTG
>NZ_CBFFRK010000666.1:0-78 GCF_965644245.1 Erwinia sp. V71 | reverse complement strand
AATTAAGGAAGGTGCGATTTAATCATTCAAAGTTCTGTTCATGACTACAATGATTGCCGTTCATCTATCGTTTTCAGT
>NZ_CBFFRK010000665.1:0-78 GCF_965644245.1 Erwinia sp. V71 | reverse complement strand
AATTCGTGGTCGAATTAAATCGGAAAGTGCGATCGGATTAAATCGGAATCAATGGTCGGTTTGGGTCGGAATACGCAG
>NZ_CBFFRK010000664.1:0-78 GCF_965644245.1 Erwinia sp. V71 | reverse complement strand
GCTTAGGGAAGGTGCGATTTAATCGTCAATTATGAGAACATAACCCTTTCTTTGACATAGACTTTTCACGATGCCCGC
>NZ_CBFFRK010000663.1:0-78 GCF_965644245.1 Erwinia sp. V71 | reverse complement strand
GGCGCGAATTCAGATAATAAGTGCAACGCTCGGACATGATTGTGGAGAGTGTAGGAGGAAGGGTTAACTACCGATAAG
>NZ_CBFFRK010000662.1:0-78 GCF_965644245.1 Erwinia sp. V71 | reverse complement strand
GCTAAGGAAGGTGCGATTTAATCGGTGGGGTTCAGTGGAGTCCTTAGCTGTATTAGCCTTACCTTAGCTGAGCTGTAT
>NZ_CBFFRK010000661.1:0-78 GCF_965644245.1 Erwinia sp. V71 | reverse complement strand
ACTTAGGGAAGGTGCGATTAATTCGATGGGAACCATTTTTTCGTCCTGTCATCGTATGGTAAATGAACAAAGAACCGC
>NZ_CBFFRK010000660.1:0-78 GCF_965644245.1 Erwinia sp. V71 | reverse complement strand
ATACAGCTCAGCTAAGGTAAGGCTAATACAGCTAAGGACTCCACTGAACCCCACCGATTAAATCGCACCTTCCTTAGA
>NZ_CBFFRK010000659.1:0-78 GCF_965644245.1 Erwinia sp. V71 | reverse complement strand
AAAAAAAAAAAAAAAAAAAAAAAAAAAAAAAAAAAAAAAAAAAAAAAAAAAAAAAAAAAAAAAAAAAAAAAAAAAAAA
>NZ_CBFFRK010000658.1:0-78 GCF_965644245.1 Erwinia sp. V71 | reverse complement strand
GTTCCGGCAGCCTTCAGTGGTCTTTGCAGAGTTAAGACAGGCGGCTTAGCGTTGCACTTCGAACTTGAATCCGCCCAG
>NZ_CBFFRK010000657.1:0-78 GCF_965644245.1 Erwinia sp. V71 | reverse complement strand
ATTTGATGCCTGGCAGTTCCCTACTCTCGCATGGGGAGACCCCACACTACCATCGGCGCTACGGCGTTTCACTTCTGA
>NZ_CBFFRK010000656.1:0-78 GCF_965644245.1 Erwinia sp. V71 | reverse complement strand
GATTCAGGCAACCGTCTGTGGTGTTTGCAGAGCTAAGATTGGCGGCTTAGCGTTGCACTTCGGAGTTGAATCCGCCAA
>NZ_CBFFRK010000655.1:0-78 GCF_965644245.1 Erwinia sp. V71 | reverse complement strand
TGAGATCAAACCAGAGTTGCAGGCAGTGAATGCGCAGCATGAGCAACAGGGGAAAAGGTCTGCGTCCCCGTCGGGACG
>NZ_CBFFRK010000654.1:0-78 GCF_965644245.1 Erwinia sp. V71 | reverse complement strand
GGGTTCAGTGGAGTCCTTAGCTGTATTAGCCTTACCTTAGCTGAGCTGTATTATCTCTCTGTAAAACGTATACGCTCA
>NZ_CBFFRK010000653.1:0-78 GCF_965644245.1 Erwinia sp. V71 | reverse complement strand
GGTTCCGGCAGCCTTCAGTGGTCTTTGCAGAGTTAAGACAGGCGGCTTAGCGTTGCACTTCGAACTTGAATCCGCCCA
>NZ_CBFFRK010000652.1:0-78 GCF_965644245.1 Erwinia sp. V71 | reverse complement strand
GGATTCAGGCAACCGTCTGTGGTGTTTGCAGAGCTAAGATTGGCGGCTTAGCGTTGCACTTCGGAGTTGAATCCGCCA
>NZ_CBFFRK010000651.1:0-78 GCF_965644245.1 Erwinia sp. V71 | reverse complement strand
AGGGAAGGTGCGATTTAATCGGTGGGGTTCAGTGGAGTCCTTAGCTGTATTAGCCTTACCTTAGCTGAGCTGTATTAT
>NZ_CBFFRK010000650.1:0-78 GCF_965644245.1 Erwinia sp. V71 | reverse complement strand
GGGTTCCGGCAGCCTTCAGTGGTCTTTGCAGAGTTAAGACAGGCGGCTTAGCGTTGCACTTCGAACTTGAATCCGCCT
>NZ_CBFFRK010000649.1:0-78 GCF_965644245.1 Erwinia sp. V71 | reverse complement strand
GGGAAGGTGCGATTTAATCGGTGGGGTTCAGTGGAGTCCTTAGCTGTATTAGCCTTACCTTAGCTGAGCTGTATTATC
>NZ_CBFFRK010000648.1:0-78 GCF_965644245.1 Erwinia sp. V71 | reverse complement strand
AGAACATAACCCTTTCTTTGACATAGACTTTTCACGATGCCCGCTCTTGCCAGCTATTCCTCCCGCAAAAAACAGTTC
>NZ_CBFFRK010000647.1:0-78 GCF_965644245.1 Erwinia sp. V71 | reverse complement strand
GTTCAACCTTCGCCCTGATACTGGCTTTCACAAATTCATCATTAAGTGCCTGCTTATTTCGACGCGGATGCTGTTTCA
>NZ_CBFFRK010000646.1:0-78 GCF_965644245.1 Erwinia sp. V71 | reverse complement strand
TAAAACGTATACGATCACTTTGTACTGGTGAATATTTGGCCTTTATTATTCAATGAATGGCAAAGAATAACCTCATCT
>NZ_CBFFRK010000645.1:0-78 GCF_965644245.1 Erwinia sp. V71 | reverse complement strand
CTTTGTACTGGTGAATATTTGGCCTTTATTATTCAATGAATGGCAAAGAATAACCTCATCTTGCACATTATTTATGCT
>NZ_CBFFRK010000644.1:0-78 GCF_965644245.1 Erwinia sp. V71 | reverse complement strand
CCCCCCCCCCCCCCCCCCCCCCCCCCCCCCCCCCCCCCCCCCCCCCCCCCCCCCCCCCCCCCCCCCCCCCCCCCCCCC
>NZ_CBFFRK010000643.1:0-78 GCF_965644245.1 Erwinia sp. V71 | reverse complement strand
GAGCAGGATAGCTTATCGGTAGCTAACCGTCCCTCCATCCACATGACCAAGCGTTGCACTTATTATCTGAATTCGCGA
>NZ_CBFFRK010000642.1:0-78 GCF_965644245.1 Erwinia sp. V71 | reverse complement strand
CCTGTCTTAACTCTGCAAAGACCACTGAAGGCTGCCGGAACCCGAGGCATTTTCTTGGCCTGCTGTTCAGTGCTCCCT
>NZ_CBFFRK010000641.1:0-78 GCF_965644245.1 Erwinia sp. V71 | reverse complement strand
TGAACAGCAGGCCAAGAAAATGCCTCGGGTTCCGGCAGCCTTCAGTGGTCTTTGCAGAGTTAAGACAGGCGGCTTAGC
>NZ_CBFFRK010000640.1:0-79 GCF_965644245.1 Erwinia sp. V71 | reverse complement strand
GCGCGGTTCTTTGTTCATTTACCATACGATGACAGGACGAAAAAATGGTTCCCATCGAATTAATCGCACCTTCCTTAGA
>NZ_CBFFRK010000639.1:0-79 GCF_965644245.1 Erwinia sp. V71 | reverse complement strand
TATCGGTAGTTAACCCTTCCTCCTACACTCTCCACAATCATGTCCGAGCGTTGCACTTATTATCTGAATTCGCGGCTGA
>NZ_CBFFRK010000638.1:0-79 GCF_965644245.1 Erwinia sp. V71 | reverse complement strand
CATCCGTAGCTCAGCTGGATAGAGTACTCGGCTACGAACCGAGCGGTCGGAGGTTCGAATCCTCCCGGATGCACCATTC
>NZ_CBFFRK010000637.1:0-79 GCF_965644245.1 Erwinia sp. V71 | reverse complement strand
CGGTTCTTTGTTCATTTACCATACGATGACAGGACGAAAAAATGGTTCCCATCGAATTAATCGCACCTTCCCTAAGTCA
>NZ_CBFFRK010000636.1:0-79 GCF_965644245.1 Erwinia sp. V71 | reverse complement strand
TACTGGGCGGATTCAAGTTCGAAGTGCAACGCTAAGCCGCCTGTCTTAACTCTGCAAAGACCACTGAAGGCTGCCGGAA
>NZ_CBFFRK010000635.1:0-79 GCF_965644245.1 Erwinia sp. V71 | reverse complement strand
AAGGCGCGAATTCAGATAATAAGTGCAACGCTCGGACATGATTGTGGAGAGTGTAGGAGGAAGGGTTAACTACCGATAA
>NZ_CBFFRK010000634.1:0-79 GCF_965644245.1 Erwinia sp. V71 | reverse complement strand
AGCCGCGAATTCAGATAATAAGTGCAACGCTCGGACATGATTGTGGAGAGTGTAGGAGGAAGGGTTAACTACCGATAAG
>NZ_CBFFRK010000633.1:0-79 GCF_965644245.1 Erwinia sp. V71 | reverse complement strand
TTCCGGCAGCCTTCAGTGGTCTTTGCAGAGTTAAGACAGGCGGCTTAGCGTTGCACTTCGAACTTGAATCCGCCCTTAA
>NZ_CBFFRK010000632.1:0-79 GCF_965644245.1 Erwinia sp. V71 | reverse complement strand
TTAGGGAAGGTGCGATTTAATCGGTGGGGTTCAGTGGAGTCCTTAGCTGTATTAGCCTTACCTTAGCTGAGCTGTATTA
>NZ_CBFFRK010000631.1:0-79 GCF_965644245.1 Erwinia sp. V71 | reverse complement strand
ATGTTCAACCTTCGCCCTGATACTGGCTTTCACAAATTCATCATTAAGTGCCTGCTTATTTCGACGCGGATGCTGTTTC
>NZ_CBFFRK010000630.1:0-79 GCF_965644245.1 Erwinia sp. V71 | reverse complement strand
TGATATGCTGCTTCCCTGCTATCCCTCGTCCCGACGGGGACGCAGACCTTTTCCCCTGTTGCTCATGCTGCGCATTCAC
>NZ_CBFFRK010000629.1:0-79 GCF_965644245.1 Erwinia sp. V71 | reverse complement strand
CTGGCTTTCACAAATTCATCATTAAGTGCCTGCTTATTTCGACGCGGATGCTGTTTCATTTCTTTTACAGCAAGTGGGC
>NZ_CBFFRK010000628.1:0-79 GCF_965644245.1 Erwinia sp. V71 | reverse complement strand
TACTGGCTTTCACAAATTCATCATTAAGTGCCTGCTTATTTCGACGCGGATGCTGTTTCATTTCTTTTACAGCAAGTGG
>NZ_CBFFRK010000627.1:0-79 GCF_965644245.1 Erwinia sp. V71 | reverse complement strand
TTAACTGCCGGTACTTCATGTTACTCGCTCATCTGTGGTAGGAAAAACGGGATAACTTATCGGTAGTTAACCCTTCCTC
>NZ_CBFFRK010000626.1:0-79 GCF_965644245.1 Erwinia sp. V71 | reverse complement strand
CGCCTGTCTTAACTCTGCAAAGACCACTGAAGGCTGCCGGAACCCGAGGCATTTTCTTGGCCTGCTGTTCAGTGTTCCC
>NZ_CBFFRK010000625.1:0-80 GCF_965644245.1 Erwinia sp. V71 | reverse complement strand
CCCGGCTGATCGAAGAGATGCGAAACTGTGATCGAACTTCGATGCCAATCCGTGATCGTTCAGAGCGGAATACGCATGCA
>NZ_CBFFRK010000624.1:0-80 GCF_965644245.1 Erwinia sp. V71 | reverse complement strand
GTGGTTAAGGAAGGTGCGATTAATTCGATGGGAACCATTTTTTCGTCCTGTCATCGTATGGTAAATGAACAAAGAACCGC
>NZ_CBFFRK010000623.1:0-80 GCF_965644245.1 Erwinia sp. V71 | reverse complement strand
CAATGCATCCGTAGCTCAGCTGGATAGAGTACTCGGCTACGAACCGAGCGGTCGGAGGTTCGAATCCTCCCGGATGCACC
>NZ_CBFFRK010000622.1:0-80 GCF_965644245.1 Erwinia sp. V71 | reverse complement strand
AAGCGGCGGATTCAAGTTCGAAGTGCAACGCTAAGCCGTCTGTCTTAACTCTGCAAAGACCACTGAAGGCTGCCGGAACC
>NZ_CBFFRK010000621.1:0-80 GCF_965644245.1 Erwinia sp. V71 | reverse complement strand
AAGTGGAGTCCGGAGCAGATCAGCGCCGTCTGTAAGCGCATTGGCAGTCCCGTCAGCCATGAGTGGATTTACCAGCACGT
>NZ_CBFFRK010000620.1:0-80 GCF_965644245.1 Erwinia sp. V71 | reverse complement strand
GAGCGTATACGTTTTACAGAGAGATAATACAGCTCAGCTAAGGTAAGGCTAATACAGCTAAGGACTCCACTGAACCCCAC
>NZ_CBFFRK010000619.1:0-80 GCF_965644245.1 Erwinia sp. V71 | reverse complement strand
TCTTGCACATTATTTATGCTATTCCGGCCAGTTGCGCAGCGCGAACCAGATTGCCCATCGCAAACAGCATTGACAGACGG
>NZ_CBFFRK010000618.1:0-81 GCF_965644245.1 Erwinia sp. V71 | reverse complement strand
GAGATCAAACCAGAGTTGCAGGCAGTGAATGCGCAGCATGAGCAACAGGGGAAAAGGTCTGCGTCCCCGTCGGGACGTGGG
>NZ_CBFFRK010000617.1:0-81 GCF_965644245.1 Erwinia sp. V71 | reverse complement strand
CGCTCTTGCCAGCTATTCCTCCCGCAAAAAACAGTTCCTCGACCGTATGGAGGTTCTCGTCCCATGGCACGATATCGTTGA
>NZ_CBFFRK010000616.1:0-81 GCF_965644245.1 Erwinia sp. V71 | reverse complement strand
CCCTCGTCCCGACGGGGACGCAGACCTTTTCCCCTGTTGCTCATGCTGCGCATTCACTGCCTGCAACTCTGGTTTGATCTC
>NZ_CBFFRK010000615.1:0-81 GCF_965644245.1 Erwinia sp. V71 | reverse complement strand
TGCTCGTACCCGACCGGGTGACTGGGAAGCCGATCTGGTTCTGGGTAAACAAGGCACCGGAGCCATCGTGACGCTGGCTGA
>NZ_CBFFRK010000614.1:0-81 GCF_965644245.1 Erwinia sp. V71 | reverse complement strand
GAGGTCAAACCAGAGTTGCAGGCAGTGAATGCGCAGCATGAGCAACAGGGGAAAAGGTCTGCGTCCCCGTCGGGACGTGGG
>NZ_CBFFRK010000613.1:0-81 GCF_965644245.1 Erwinia sp. V71 | reverse complement strand
ATCGAGATAATGGCTGTAGCCACTTCGGCTGAATCTTTCGAAAACACCTTTTTCGTCAGATAAATACGGCTCTTACGTTCA
>NZ_CBFFRK010000612.1:0-81 GCF_965644245.1 Erwinia sp. V71 | reverse complement strand
CATCTGTGGTAGGAAAAACGGGATAACTTATCGGTAGTTAACCCTTCCTCCTACACTCTCCACAATCATGTCCGAGCGTTG
>NZ_CBFFRK010000611.1:0-81 GCF_965644245.1 Erwinia sp. V71 | reverse complement strand
TCAGCCAGCGTCACGATGGCTCCGGTGCCTTGTTTACCCAGAACCAGATCGGCTTCCCAGTCACCCAGTCGGGTACGAGCA
>NZ_CBFFRK010000610.1:0-81 GCF_965644245.1 Erwinia sp. V71 | reverse complement strand
CTGTCTTAACTCTGCAAAGACCACTGAAGGCTGCCGGAACCCGAGGCATTTTCTTGGCCTGCTGTTCAGTGCTCCCTGATA
>NZ_CBFFRK010000609.1:0-81 GCF_965644245.1 Erwinia sp. V71 | reverse complement strand
CTTAACTCTGCAAAGACCACTGAAGGCTGCCGGAACCCGAGGCATTTTCTTGGCCTGTTGTTCAGTGCTCCCTGATACTTT
>NZ_CBFFRK010000608.1:0-82 GCF_965644245.1 Erwinia sp. V71 | reverse complement strand
GGCTCTTACGTTCAGCCAGCGTCACGATGGCTCCGGTGCCTTGTTTACCCAGAACCAGATCGGCTTCCCAGTCACCCAGTCG
>NZ_CBFFRK010000607.1:0-82 GCF_965644245.1 Erwinia sp. V71 | reverse complement strand
TCGCTCATCTGTGGTAGGAAAAACGGGATAACTTATCGGTAGTTAACCCTTCCTCCTACACTCTCCACAATCATGTCCGAGC
>NZ_CBFFRK010000606.1:0-82 GCF_965644245.1 Erwinia sp. V71 | reverse complement strand
AGTGGGCCTTTTGCGATAAATCAGTTTTTTGACTGACCTCTTAGTGACTCCTTGTTGTCTGCCCCGCGGTATCCGGCATTCG
>NZ_CBFFRK010000605.1:0-82 GCF_965644245.1 Erwinia sp. V71 | reverse complement strand
ATGACGAGCTCCGCAAGTATCAGGGAGCACTGAACAGCAGGCCAAGAAAATGCCTCGGGTTCCGGCAGCCTTCAGTGGTCTT
>NZ_CBFFRK010000604.1:0-83 GCF_965644245.1 Erwinia sp. V71 | reverse complement strand
AAATACTGGTTTATCGCAAAAGGCCCACTTGCTGTAAAAGAAATGAAACAGCATCCGCGTCGAAATAAGCAGGCACTCAATGA
>NZ_CBFFRK010000603.1:0-83 GCF_965644245.1 Erwinia sp. V71 | reverse complement strand
TTACGTTCAGCCAGCGTCACGATGGCTCCGGTGCCTTGTTTACCCAGAACCAGATCGGCTTCCCAGTCACCCAGTCGGGTACG
>NZ_CBFFRK010000602.1:0-83 GCF_965644245.1 Erwinia sp. V71 | reverse complement strand
CGTAAGAGCCGTATTTATCTGACGAAAAAGGTGTTTTCGAAAGATTCAGCCGAAGTGGCTACAGCCATTATCTCGATGCTGAG
>NZ_CBFFRK010000601.1:0-83 GCF_965644245.1 Erwinia sp. V71 | reverse complement strand
GCACTTAATGATGAATTTGTGAAAGCTAGAATCAGGGCGATGGTTGAACACCCGTTCCGCATACGCGCACTTAATTAATGATT
>NZ_CBFFRK010000600.1:0-83 GCF_965644245.1 Erwinia sp. V71 | reverse complement strand
TTTCTGAAACCAAACTGGCATTTCAGTATCCGGAACGGATGTTCAACCTTCGCCCTGATACTGGCTTTCACAAATTCATCATT
>NZ_CBFFRK010000599.1:0-83 GCF_965644245.1 Erwinia sp. V71 | reverse complement strand
GAGCACTGAACAGCAGGCCAAGAAAATGCCTCGGGTTCCGGCAGCCTTCAGTGGTCTTTGCAGAGTTAAGACAGGCGGCTTAG
>NZ_CBFFRK010000598.1:0-84 GCF_965644245.1 Erwinia sp. V71 | reverse complement strand
GTGACGGATGACGAGCTCCGCAAGTATCAGGGAGCACTGAACAGCAGGCCAAGAAAATGCCTCGGGTTCCGGCAGCCTTCAGTG
>NZ_CBFFRK010000597.1:0-85 GCF_965644245.1 Erwinia sp. V71 | reverse complement strand
TGTGGTAGGAAAAACGGGATAACTTATCGGTAGTTAACCCTTCCTCCTACACTCTCCACAATCATGTCCGAGCGTTGCACTTATT
>NZ_CBFFRK010000596.1:0-85 GCF_965644245.1 Erwinia sp. V71 | reverse complement strand
TTTGCGATGGGCAATCTGGTTCGCGCTGCGCAACTGGCCGGAATAGCATAAATAATGTGCAAGATGAGGTTACGGTGGGCAATCT
>NZ_CBFFRK010000595.1:0-85 GCF_965644245.1 Erwinia sp. V71 | reverse complement strand
GAGCTCCGCAAGTATCAGGGAGCACTGAACAGCAGGCCAAGAAAATGCCTCGGGTTCCGGCAGCCTTCAGTGGTCTTTGCAGAGT
>NZ_CBFFRK010000594.1:0-85 GCF_965644245.1 Erwinia sp. V71 | reverse complement strand
CGTTTACCCTGCCGGAGGAGCTTGTACAGCTCACCGCCCTCTGCTTTATCGCAGGTCACGTGCTGGTTACTCCCCCCGGGGGGAA
>NZ_CBFFRK010000593.1:0-86 GCF_965644245.1 Erwinia sp. V71 | reverse complement strand
AATGTGCAAGATGAGGTGATTCTTTGCCATTCATTGAATAATAAAGGCCAAATATTCAGCAGTACAAATGGAGCGTATACGTTTTA
>NZ_CBFFRK010000592.1:0-86 GCF_965644245.1 Erwinia sp. V71 | reverse complement strand
AGCATAAATAATGTGCAAGATGAGGTTATTCTTTGCCATTCATTGAATAATAAAGGCCAAATAAGCATAAATAATGTGCAAGATGA
>NZ_CBFFRK010000591.1:0-86 GCF_965644245.1 Erwinia sp. V71 | reverse complement strand
TCAGACCCCGTATTCGGGTCTTTCTGAAACCAAACTGGCATTTCAGTATCCGGAACGGATGTTCAACCTTCGCCCTGATACTGGCT
>NZ_CBFFRK010000590.1:0-86 GCF_965644245.1 Erwinia sp. V71 | reverse complement strand
TGCCCTCGGTTAACTGCCGGTACTTCATGTTACTCGCTCATCTGTGGTAGGAAAAACGGGATAACTTATCGGTAGTTAACCCTTCC
>NZ_CBFFRK010000589.1:0-86 GCF_965644245.1 Erwinia sp. V71 | reverse complement strand
GAACAGCAGGCCAAGAAAATGCCTCGGGTTCCGGCAGCCTTCAGTGGTCTTTGCAGAGTTAAGACAGGCGGCTTAGCGTTGCACTT
>NZ_CBFFRK010000588.1:0-87 GCF_965644245.1 Erwinia sp. V71 | reverse complement strand
AGCAGCAGCCGAACGCGCAGCAGAAGCCGAACGCGCAGCAGCAGCCGAACGCGCAGCAGAAGCCGAACGCGCAGCAGCAGCCGAACG
>NZ_CBFFRK010000587.1:0-87 GCF_965644245.1 Erwinia sp. V71 | reverse complement strand
GAATAATAAAGGCCAAATAGTCACCAGTACAAATTGAGCGTATACGTCTTACAGAGAGATAATACAGCTCAGATAAGGTAAGGCTAA
>NZ_CBFFRK010000586.1:0-87 GCF_965644245.1 Erwinia sp. V71 | reverse complement strand
GAACATAACCCTTTCTTTGACATAGACTTTTCACGATGCCCGCTCTTGCCAGCTATTCCTCCCGCAAAAAACAGTTCCTCGACCGTG
>NZ_CBFFRK010000585.1:0-88 GCF_965644245.1 Erwinia sp. V71 | reverse complement strand
TACGGTCGAGTAACTGTTTTTTGCGGGAGGAATAGTTTGCAAGAGCGTGCATCGTGAAAAGTCTATGTCAAAGAAAGAGTTATGTTCT
>NZ_CBFFRK010000584.1:0-88 GCF_965644245.1 Erwinia sp. V71 | reverse complement strand
TGACAGTGCTCCCGAAGATGCCCTCCATGACATGCTGCCAGGTCGCCAGTTCTCCTTTATCGACTGCTGCGTCGCCGACCGCACCACC
>NZ_CBFFRK010000583.1:0-88 GCF_965644245.1 Erwinia sp. V71 | reverse complement strand
GGCTCTTACGTTCAGCCAGCGTCACGATGGCTCCGGTGCCTTGTTTACCCAGAACCAGATCGGCTTCCCAGTCACCCGGTCGGGTACG
>NZ_CBFFRK010000582.1:0-88 GCF_965644245.1 Erwinia sp. V71 | reverse complement strand
GGCTTTTACGCTCAGCCAGCGTCACGATGGCTCCGGTGCCTTGTTTACCCAGAACCAGATCGGCTTCCCAGTCACCCGGTCGGGTACG
>NZ_CBFFRK010000581.1:0-88 GCF_965644245.1 Erwinia sp. V71 | reverse complement strand
CGTACCCGACTGGGTGACTGGGAAGCCGATCTGGTTCTGGGTAAACAAGGCAGCGGCGCCATCGTGACGCTGGCTGAGCGTAAAAGCC
>NZ_CBFFRK010000580.1:0-88 GCF_965644245.1 Erwinia sp. V71 | reverse complement strand
GTATTCGGGTCTTTCTGAAACCAAACTGGCATTTCAGTATCCGGAACGGATGTTCAACCTTCGCCCTGATACTGGCTTTCACAAATTC
>NZ_CBFFRK010000579.1:0-89 GCF_965644245.1 Erwinia sp. V71 | reverse complement strand
CCCTGCTCTGTGAAGAATAAATCCGGGCAACGTGACCCGGAGATGCACCAGACCCGTAAAGGAAATCAGTGGTACTTTGGTATGAAGGC
>NZ_CBFFRK010000578.1:0-89 GCF_965644245.1 Erwinia sp. V71 | reverse complement strand
TAACCGAGGGCATACGATACCAGATTGCCCTGTTGTTTGGTGAGAAGATTAGCCTCACAGAGAGCAGTAAGCGTGTAGGCGTCAGTAAG
>NZ_CBFFRK010000577.1:0-89 GCF_965644245.1 Erwinia sp. V71 | reverse complement strand
GATGAGGTTATTCTTTGCCATTCATTGAATAATAAAGGCCAAATATTCACCAGTACAAAGTGATCGTATACGTTTTACAGAGAGATAAT
>NZ_CBFFRK010000576.1:0-89 GCF_965644245.1 Erwinia sp. V71 | reverse complement strand
TGCACATTATTTATGCTATTCCGGCCAGTTGCGCAGCGCGAACCAGATTGCCCATCGCAAACAGCATTGACAGACGGTTGTGATTTTTC
>NZ_CBFFRK010000575.1:0-89 GCF_965644245.1 Erwinia sp. V71 | reverse complement strand
GTTCAGGCTGATAAAGCCAGTGGCGGCGAACTGTACAAGCATCTGAGGCAGGGTAAACGCCGTTACCGTAAGGGCTACGGGACTAAGCG
>NZ_CBFFRK010000574.1:0-90 GCF_965644245.1 Erwinia sp. V71 | reverse complement strand
AAAAACAGTTACCCGACCGTATGGAGGTTCTCGTCCCATGGCACGATATCGCTGATATGCTGCTTCCCTGCTATCCCTCGTCCCGACGGG
>NZ_CBFFRK010000573.1:0-90 GCF_965644245.1 Erwinia sp. V71 | reverse complement strand
ATCTGAATTCGCGGAACATCCGTTCCGGATACTGAAATGCCAGTTTGGTTTCAGAAAGACCCGAATACGGGGTCTGAAGAAAAATCACAA
>NZ_CBFFRK010000572.1:0-90 GCF_965644245.1 Erwinia sp. V71 | reverse complement strand
ATCTGAATTCGCGGAACATCCGTTCCGGATACTGAAATGCCAGTTTGGTTTCAGAAAGACCCGAATACGGGGTCTGAGGAAAAATCACAA
>NZ_CBFFRK010000571.1:0-90 GCF_965644245.1 Erwinia sp. V71 | reverse complement strand
AAAAACAGTTACCCGACCGTATGGAGGTTCTCGTCCCATGGCACGATATCGCTGATATGCTGCTTCCCTGCTATCCCACGTCCCGACGGG
>NZ_CBFFRK010000570.1:0-90 GCF_965644245.1 Erwinia sp. V71 | reverse complement strand
TATTCCTCCCGCAAAAAACAGTTACCCGACCGTATGGAGGTTCTCGTCCCATGGCACGATATCGCTGATATGCTGCTTCCCTGCTATCCC
>NZ_CBFFRK010000569.1:0-90 GCF_965644245.1 Erwinia sp. V71 | reverse complement strand
AAAAACAGTTCCTCGACCGTATGGAGGTTCTCGTCCCATGGCACGATATCGCTGATATGCTGCTTCCCTGCTATCCCACGTCCCGACCCC
>NZ_CBFFRK010000568.1:0-90 GCF_965644245.1 Erwinia sp. V71 | reverse complement strand
TTGTGATTTTTCCTCAGACCCCGTATTCGGGTCTTTCTGAAACCAAACTGGCATTTCAGTATCCGGAACGGATGTTCAACCTTCGCCCTG
>NZ_CBFFRK010000567.1:0-90 GCF_965644245.1 Erwinia sp. V71 | reverse complement strand
AAAAACAGTTCCTCGACCGTATGGAGGTTCTCGTCCCATGGCACGATATCGCTGATATGCTGCTTCCCTGCTATCCCTCGTCCCGACGGG
>NZ_CBFFRK010000566.1:0-90 GCF_965644245.1 Erwinia sp. V71 | reverse complement strand
TTGTGATTTTTCTTCAGACCCCGTATTCGGGTCTTTCTGAAACCAAACTGGCATTTCAGTATCCGGAACGGATGTTCAACCTTCGCCCTG
>NZ_CBFFRK010000565.1:0-90 GCF_965644245.1 Erwinia sp. V71 | reverse complement strand
TCTGTCAATGCTGTTTGCGATGGGCAATCTGGTTCGCGCTGCGCAACTGGCCGGAATAGCATAAATAATGTGCAAGATGAGGTTATTCTT
>NZ_CBFFRK010000564.1:0-90 GCF_965644245.1 Erwinia sp. V71 | reverse complement strand
AAACAGAAACCTACTTCGCTCACCCATATGCTTCATGGGAGCGGGGGCTAAACGAGAACACTAATGGGCTGTTGAGGCAGTTTATCCCCA
>NZ_CBFFRK010000563.1:0-90 GCF_965644245.1 Erwinia sp. V71 | reverse complement strand
TGACCTGACAGCAGTGACGGATGACGAGCTCCGCAAGTATCAGGGAGCACTGAACAGCAGGCCAAGAAAATGCCTCGGGTTCCGGGAGCC
>NZ_CBFFRK010000562.1:0-90 GCF_965644245.1 Erwinia sp. V71 | reverse complement strand
CTAATGGGCTGTTGAGGCAGTTTATCCCCAAAGGAACTGACCTGACAGCAGTGACGGATGACGAGCTCCGCAAGTATCAGGGAGCACTGA
>NZ_CBFFRK010000561.1:0-91 GCF_965644245.1 Erwinia sp. V71 | reverse complement strand
CGGATTCAAGTTCGAAGTGCAACGCTAAGCCGCCTGTCTTAACTCTGCAAAGACCACTGAAGGCTGCCGGCAACTCCGAAGTGCAACGCTA
>NZ_CBFFRK010000560.1:0-92 GCF_965644245.1 Erwinia sp. V71 | reverse complement strand
GGCTTTTACGCTCAACCAGCGTCACGATGGCTCCGGTGCCTTGTTTTCCCAGACCAAGATCGGCTTCCAAGTCCACCGGTCGGGTACGAGCA
>NZ_CBFFRK010000559.1:0-92 GCF_965644245.1 Erwinia sp. V71 | reverse complement strand
TGGTTTATCGCAAAACGCCCACTCGCTCTAAACGAAATCAAACAGCATCAGCGTCGAAATCAGCATGCACTCAATGATGAATTTGTGAAAGC
>NZ_CBFFRK010000558.1:0-93 GCF_965644245.1 Erwinia sp. V71 | reverse complement strand
AAAACGTATACGATCACTTTGTACTGGTGAATATTTGGCCTTTATTATTCAATGAATGGCAAAGAATAACCTCATCTTGCACATTATTTATGC
>NZ_CBFFRK010000557.1:0-94 GCF_965644245.1 Erwinia sp. V71 | reverse complement strand
GATTAAATCGCACCTTCCTTAGCTCTGCAAACACCACAGACGGTTGCCTGAATCCGAGACACTTGCGTGGCCTGCTGTTCAGCGCCCCCTGGTA
>NZ_CBFFRK010000556.1:0-94 GCF_965644245.1 Erwinia sp. V71 | reverse complement strand
TTCAACCTTCGCCCTGATACTGGCTTTCACAAATTCATCATTAAGTGCCTGCTTATTTCGACGCGGATGCTGTTTCATTTCTTTTACAGCAAGT
>NZ_CBFFRK010000555.1:0-94 GCF_965644245.1 Erwinia sp. V71 | reverse complement strand
GGCAATCTGGTATCGTATGCCCTCGGTTAACTGCCGGTACTTCATGTTACTCGCTCATCTGTGGTAGGAAAAACGGGATAACTTATCGGTAGTT
>NZ_CBFFRK010000554.1:0-95 GCF_965644245.1 Erwinia sp. V71 | reverse complement strand
AGCCGAACGCGCAGCAGAAGCCGAACGCGCAGCAGAAGCCGAACGCGCAGCAGAAGCCGAACGCGCAGCAGAAGCCGAACGCGCAGCAGAAGCCG
>NZ_CBFFRK010000553.1:0-95 GCF_965644245.1 Erwinia sp. V71 | reverse complement strand
CGATTAAATCGCACCTTCCCTAAGGAAGGTGCGATTAATTCGATGGGAACCATTTTTTCGTCCTGTCATCGTATGGTAAATGAACAAAGAACCGC
>NZ_CBFFRK010000552.1:0-95 GCF_965644245.1 Erwinia sp. V71 | reverse complement strand
TAAAACGTATACGATCACTTTGTACTGGTGAATATTTGGCCTTTATTATTCAATGAATGGCAAAGAATAACCTCATCATGCACATTATTTATGCT
>NZ_CBFFRK010000551.1:0-95 GCF_965644245.1 Erwinia sp. V71 | reverse complement strand
TAAAACGTATACGCTCAATTTGTACTGGTGAATATTTGGCCTTTATTATTCAATGAATGGCAAAGAATAACCTCATCATGCACATTATTTATGCT
>NZ_CBFFRK010000550.1:0-99 GCF_965644245.1 Erwinia sp. V71 | reverse complement strand
GGGATAGCAGGGAAGCAGCATATCAACGATATCGTGCCATGGGACGAGAACCTCCATACGGTCGAGGAACTGTTTTTTGCGGGAGGAATAGCTGGCAAG
>NZ_CBFFRK010000549.1:0-99 GCF_965644245.1 Erwinia sp. V71 | reverse complement strand
TGATATGCTGCTTCCCTGCTATCCCACGTCCCGACGGGGACGCAGACCTTTTCCCCTGTTGCTCATGCTGCGCATTCACTGCCTGCAACTCTGGTTTGA
>NZ_CBFFRK010000548.1:0-99 GCF_965644245.1 Erwinia sp. V71 | reverse complement strand
AACTGCCGGTACTTCATGTTACTCGCTCATCTGTGGTAGGAAAAACGGGATAACTTATCGGTAGTTAACCCTTCCTCCTACACTCTCCACAATCATGTC
>NZ_CBFFRK010000547.1:0-99 GCF_965644245.1 Erwinia sp. V71 | reverse complement strand
AAATACTGGTTTATCGCAAAAGGCCCACTTGCTGTAAAAGAAATGAAACAGCATCCGCGTCGAAATAAGCAGGCACTTAATGATGAATTTGTGAAAGCC
>NZ_CBFFRK010000546.1:0-101 GCF_965644245.1 Erwinia sp. V71 | reverse complement strand
GGTTCAGTGGAGTCCTTAGCTGTATTAGCCTTACCTTAGCTGAGCTGTATTATCTCTCTGTAAAACGTATACGCTAAATGTGTAATGGTGACTTTTTCGGC
>NZ_CBFFRK010000545.1:0-101 GCF_965644245.1 Erwinia sp. V71 | reverse complement strand
GAGGCAGTTTATCCCCAAAGGAACTGACCTGACAGCAGTGACGGATGACGAGCTCCGCAAGTATCAGGGAGCACTGAACAGCAGGCCAAGAAAATGCCTCG
>NZ_CBFFRK010000544.1:0-102 GCF_965644245.1 Erwinia sp. V71 | reverse complement strand
TTAGTCAGGCAGAGATTGCCCGCCGCTTAGACGTGAGCAAATCAACGGTCTCGCGGGAACTGCGTCGTAATCGTTCTGTAGATGGCTACCAGCCAGCGGCAG
>NZ_CBFFRK010000543.1:0-103 GCF_965644245.1 Erwinia sp. V71 | reverse complement strand
GATGAGGTTATTCTTTGCCATTCATTGAATAATAAAGGCCAAATATTCACCAGTACAAATTGAGCGTATACGTTTTACAGAGAGATAATACAGCTCAGCTAAG
>NZ_CBFFRK010000542.1:0-103 GCF_965644245.1 Erwinia sp. V71 | reverse complement strand
AACAGCATCCGCGTCGAAATAAGCAGGCACTTAATGATGAATTTGTGAAAGCCAGTATCAGGGCGAAGGTTGAACATCCGTTCCGGATACTGAAATGCCAGTT
>NZ_CBFFRK010000541.1:0-103 GCF_965644245.1 Erwinia sp. V71 | reverse complement strand
CGCTCTTGCCAGCTATTCCTCCCGCAAAAAACAGTTCCTCGACCGTATGGAGGTTCTCGTCCCATGGCACGATATCGCTGATATGCTGCTTCCCTGCTATCCC
>NZ_CBFFRK010000540.1:0-103 GCF_965644245.1 Erwinia sp. V71 | reverse complement strand
CGAGTCACTATGAAATATCGGCAGCTAACCGAAGGGTTACGATACCAGATAGCCCTGTTGTGTGAAGATAAAGTTAGTCAGGCAGAGATTGCCCGCCGCTTAG
>NZ_CBFFRK010000539.1:0-106 GCF_965644245.1 Erwinia sp. V71 | reverse complement strand
ACTCGGACCAGGGCAGTCAGTACACAAGCCATGAGTGGCAGTCGTTCCTGAAATCACACGGCCTGGAGGGGAGCATGAGCCGTCGCGGTAACTGTCACGATAATGC
>NZ_CBFFRK010000538.1:0-106 GCF_965644245.1 Erwinia sp. V71 | reverse complement strand
TGCCCATCGCAAACAGCATTGACAGACGGTTGTGATTTTTCTTCAGACCCCGTATTCGGGTCTTTCTGAAACCAAACTGGCATTTCAGTATCCGGAACGGATGTTC
>NZ_CBFFRK010000537.1:0-107 GCF_965644245.1 Erwinia sp. V71 | reverse complement strand
CCCGTCAGCCATGAGTGGATTTACCAGCACGTTCAGGCTGATAAAGCCAGTGGCGGCGAACTGTACAAGCATCTGAGGCAGGGTAAACGCCGTTACCGTAAGGGCTA
>NZ_CBFFRK010000536.1:0-107 GCF_965644245.1 Erwinia sp. V71 | reverse complement strand
CCCGTCAGCCATGAGTGGATTTACCAGCACGTTCAGGCTGATAAAGCCAGTGGCGGCGAACTGTACAAGCATCTGAGACAGGGTAAACGCCGTTACCGTAAGGGCTA
>NZ_CBFFRK010000535.1:0-107 GCF_965644245.1 Erwinia sp. V71 | reverse complement strand
CCCGTCAGCCATGAGTGGATTTACCAGCATGTTCAGGCTGATAAAGCCAGTGGCGGCGAACTGTACAAGCATCTGAGACAGGGTAAACGCCGTTACCGTAAGGGCTA
>NZ_CBFFRK010000534.1:0-107 GCF_965644245.1 Erwinia sp. V71 | reverse complement strand
CTTTCTTTGACATAGACTTTTCACGATGCCCGCTCTTGCCAGCTATTCCTCCCGCAAAAAACAGTTCCTCGACCGTATGGAGGTTCTCGTCCCATGGCACGATATCG
>NZ_CBFFRK010000533.1:0-107 GCF_965644245.1 Erwinia sp. V71 | reverse complement strand
TAGCCCTTACGGTAACGGCGTTTACCCTGCCTCAGATGCTTGTACAGTTCGCCGCCACTGGCTTTATCAGCCTGAACATGCTGGTAAATCCACTCATGGCTGACGGG
>NZ_CBFFRK010000532.1:0-109 GCF_965644245.1 Erwinia sp. V71 | reverse complement strand
GCGGTTAAGTGAAGCCCGGCGGCGGGCGGCAACCAAGTACTCCATCAACCCGGACACCGTGCTTTACGTTGAGACAGGGCTGTGCTGGAAGTGGAGTCCGGAGCAGATC
>NZ_CBFFRK010000531.1:0-109 GCF_965644245.1 Erwinia sp. V71 | reverse complement strand
TGCCGCCCGCCGCCGGGCTTCACTTAACCGCAGTGCTTCTGCTGCCGAATAATCGCCAGCTATCCCGTTCCGCCTGACCTCACGGGAGACCGTGGACTTACTGACGCCT
>NZ_CBFFRK010000530.1:0-111 GCF_965644245.1 Erwinia sp. V71 | reverse complement strand
GCTGCCATTTCGTCAGTTCTCCGGTATCGACTGCTGCGTCCCCGACCGCACCACCATCATGAATTTCCGTCATTTTCTGGAGAAACATAACGCCGGTGAACAGGTGCTGGC
>NZ_CBFFRK010000529.1:0-113 GCF_965644245.1 Erwinia sp. V71 | reverse complement strand
ATGCTATTCCGGCCAGTTGCGCAGCGCGAACCAGATTGCCCATCGCAAACAGCATTGACAGACGGTTGTGATTTTTCTTCAGACCCCGTATTCGGGTCTTTCTGAAACCAAAC
>NZ_CBFFRK010000528.1:0-113 GCF_965644245.1 Erwinia sp. V71 | reverse complement strand
CGCTGCTCGATGGAGACGGCTCCCGGTATGCGGCTGCGCTTAGTCCCGTAGCCCTTACGGTAACGGCGTTTACCCTGCCTCAGATGCTTGTACAGTTCGCCGCCACTGGCTTT
>NZ_CBFFRK010000527.1:0-113 GCF_965644245.1 Erwinia sp. V71 | reverse complement strand
GGGCAATCTGGTTCGCGCTGCGCAACTGGCCGGAATAGCATAAATAATGTGCAAGATGAGGTTATTCTTTGCCATTCATTGAATAATAAAGGCCAAATATTCACCAGTACAAA
>NZ_CBFFRK010000526.1:0-115 GCF_965644245.1 Erwinia sp. V71 | reverse complement strand
AAACTTCAACTGATTTTTAAAGCGAAAAAATTCATATAAATGAAGCACATACGAAATTTCTCCATCATCGCCCACATCGATAATTAATTGCCCGACAAGCTACGACAACCTCAGA
>NZ_CBFFRK010000525.1:0-116 GCF_965644245.1 Erwinia sp. V71 | reverse complement strand
CGACCGTATGGAGGTTCTCGTCCCATGGCACGATATCGCTGATATGCTGCTTCCCTGCTATCCCACGTCCCGACGGGGACGCAGACCTTTTCCCCTGTTGCTCATGCTGCGCATTC
>NZ_CBFFRK010000524.1:0-116 GCF_965644245.1 Erwinia sp. V71 | reverse complement strand
CGACCGTATGGAGGTTCTCGTCCCATGGCACGATATCGCTGATATGCTGCTTCCCTGCTATCCCTCGTCCCGACGGGGACGCAGACCTTTTCCCCTGTTGCTCATGCTGCGCATTC
>NZ_CBFFRK010000523.1:0-118 GCF_965644245.1 Erwinia sp. V71 | reverse complement strand
GGAACAGATCAGCGCCGTTGGCCATATCATCGGCAGGCCGGTTAGTCACGAGTGGATTTACCAGCACGTGACCTGCGATAAAGCAGAGGGCGGTGAGCTGTACAAGCTCCTCCGGCAG
>NZ_CBFFRK010000522.1:0-122 GCF_965644245.1 Erwinia sp. V71 | reverse complement strand
AGTGCAACGCTCGGACATGATTGTGGAGAGTGTAGGAGGAAGGGTTAACCGCGAATTCAGATAATAAGTGCAACGCTCGGACATGATTGTGGAGAGTGTAGGAGGAAGGGTTAACTACCGAT
>NZ_CBFFRK010000521.1:0-122 GCF_965644245.1 Erwinia sp. V71 | reverse complement strand
TGGAGTCCGGAGCAGATCAGCGCCGTCTGTAAGCGCATTGGCAGTCCCGTCAGCCATGAGTGGATTTACCAGCACGTTCAGGCTGATAAAGCCAGTGGCGGCGAACTGTACAAGCATCTGAG
>NZ_CBFFRK010000520.1:0-123 GCF_965644245.1 Erwinia sp. V71 | reverse complement strand
CTGTCGCAACGTAAAGCACGGTGTCCGGGTTGATGGAGTACTTGGTTGCCGCCCGCCGCCGGGCTTCACTTAACCGCAGTGCTTCTGCTGCCGAATAATCGCCAGCTATCCCGTTCCGCCTGA
>NZ_CBFFRK010000519.1:0-123 GCF_965644245.1 Erwinia sp. V71 | reverse complement strand
CTGTCTCAACGTAAAGCACGGTGTCCGGGTTGATGGAGTACTTGGCTGCCGCCCGCCGCCGGGCTTCACTTAACCGCAGTGCTTCTGCTGCCATATAATCGCCAGCTATCCCGTACCGCCTGA
>NZ_CBFFRK010000518.1:0-123 GCF_965644245.1 Erwinia sp. V71 | reverse complement strand
TCAGGCGGAACGGGATAGCTGGCGATTATTCGGCAGCAAAAGCACAGCTGTTAAGTAAAGCCCCGCCGCGAGCGGCAACCAAGTACTCCATCAAACCGGACACCGTGCTTTACGTTGAGACAG
>NZ_CBFFRK010000517.1:0-123 GCF_965644245.1 Erwinia sp. V71 | reverse complement strand
GCCTTTTGCGATAAACCAGTATTTTGACAGACCTCTCAGTGACTCCCGCTTTTCTGCCCCGCGGTATCCGGCATCGGCAAACACCACGTCCACAGGCTCCGTAATCAGATTTTCCGCCTGATT
>NZ_CBFFRK010000516.1:0-124 GCF_965644245.1 Erwinia sp. V71 | reverse complement strand
CTTCGCTCACCCATATGCTTCATGGGAGCGGGGGCTAAACGAGAACACTAATGGGCTGTTGAGGCAGTTTATCCCCAAAGGAACTGACCTGACAGCAGTGACGGATGACGAGCTCCGCAAGTAT
>NZ_CBFFRK010000515.1:0-124 GCF_965644245.1 Erwinia sp. V71 | reverse complement strand
AGAACGATTACGACGCAGTTCCCGCGAGACCGTTGATTTGCTCACGTCTAAGCGGCGGGCAATCTCTGCCTGACTAACTTTATCTTCACACAACAGGGCTATCTGGTATCGTAACCCTTCGGTT
>NZ_CBFFRK010000514.1:0-125 GCF_965644245.1 Erwinia sp. V71 | reverse complement strand
GTTCAGGCTGATAAAGCCAGTGGCGGCGAACTGTACAAGCATCTGAGGCAGGGTAAACGCCGTTACCGTAAGGGCTACGGGACTAAGCGCAGCCGCATACCGGGAGCCGTCTCCATCGAGCAGCG
>NZ_CBFFRK010000513.1:0-125 GCF_965644245.1 Erwinia sp. V71 | reverse complement strand
TACACGCTTACTGATCTCTGTGAGGCTAATCTTCTCACCAAACAACAGGGCAATCTGGTATCGTATGCCCTCGGTTAACTGCCGGTACTTCATGTTACTCGCTCATCTGTGGTAGGAAAAACGGG
>NZ_CBFFRK010000512.1:0-125 GCF_965644245.1 Erwinia sp. V71 | reverse complement strand
GCCGGATACCGCGGGGCAGAAAAGCGGGAGTCACTGAGAGGTCTGTCAAAATACTGGTTTATCGCAAAAGGCCCACTTGCTGTAAAAGAAATGAAACAGCATCCGCGTCGAAATAAGCAGGCACT
>NZ_CBFFRK010000511.1:0-125 GCF_965644245.1 Erwinia sp. V71 | reverse complement strand
AAGTGGAGTCCGGAGCAGATCAGCGCCGTCTGTAAGCGCATTGGCAGTCCCGTCAGCCATGAGTGGATTTACCAGCATGTTCAGGCTGATAAAGCCAGTGGCGGCGAACTGTACAAGCATCTGAG
>NZ_CBFFRK010000510.1:0-127 GCF_965644245.1 Erwinia sp. V71 | reverse complement strand
TCTGTTCATGACTACAATGATTGCCGTTCATCTATCGTTTTCAGTGTATTGTACGATTCATTGTTCATTTACCATACTACTACAAGACGAAAAAATGGTTCCCATCGAATTAATCGCACCTTCCTTA
>NZ_CBFFRK010000509.1:0-128 GCF_965644245.1 Erwinia sp. V71 | reverse complement strand
CGGGGACGCAGCAGTCGATACCGGAGAACTGACGAAATGGCAGCATGTCATGGAGGGCATCTTCGGGAGCACTGTCAATGAGATCAAACCAGAGTTGCAGGCAGTGAATGCGCAGCATGAGCAACAGG
>NZ_CBFFRK010000508.1:0-128 GCF_965644245.1 Erwinia sp. V71 | reverse complement strand
AGCAGGCCACGCAAGTGTCTCGGATTCAGGCAACCGTCTGTGGTGTTTGCAGAGCTAAGGAAGGTGCGATTTAATCGTCAATTATGAGAACATAACCCTTTCTTTGACATAGACTTTTCACGATGCCC
>NZ_CBFFRK010000507.1:0-129 GCF_965644245.1 Erwinia sp. V71 | reverse complement strand
AAAAACAGTTCCTCGACCGTATGGAGGTTCTCGTCCCATGGCACGATATCGCTGATATGCTGCTTCCCTGCTATCCCTCGTCCCGACGGGGACGCAGACCTTTTCCCCTGTTGCTCATGCTGCGCATTC
>NZ_CBFFRK010000506.1:0-129 GCF_965644245.1 Erwinia sp. V71 | reverse complement strand
GAATGCGCAGCATGAGCAACAGGGGAAAAGGTCTGCGTCCCCGTCGGGACGTGGGATAGCAGGGAAGCAGCATATCAACGATATCGTGCCATGGGACGAGAACCTCCATACGGTCGAGGAACTGTTTTT
>NZ_CBFFRK010000505.1:0-129 GCF_965644245.1 Erwinia sp. V71 | reverse complement strand
CGCAGGTCACGTGCTGGTAAATCCACTCGTGACTAACCGGCCTGCCGATGATATGGCCAACGGCGCTGATCTGTTCCGGGCTCCACAGCCAGTTTAGCGCAGCCTCAACAAAGGAAACCGTATCCTCGC
>NZ_CBFFRK010000504.1:0-130 GCF_965644245.1 Erwinia sp. V71 | reverse complement strand
ACCATACGATGACAGGACGAAAAAATGGTTCCCATCGAATTAATCGCACCTTCCTTAGGGAAGGTGCGATTTAATCGTCAATTATGAGAACATAACCCTTTCTTTGACATAGACTTTTCACGATGCCCGC
>NZ_CBFFRK010000503.1:0-130 GCF_965644245.1 Erwinia sp. V71 | reverse complement strand
AGCAGGCCACGCAAGTGTCTCGGATTCAGGCAACCGTCTGTGGTGTTTGCAGAGCTAAGGAAGGTGCGATTTAATCGGTGGGGTTCAGTGGAGTCCTTAGCTGTATTAGCCTTACCTTAGCTGAGCTGTA
>NZ_CBFFRK010000502.1:0-131 GCF_965644245.1 Erwinia sp. V71 | reverse complement strand
CAGCAGGCCACGCAAGTGTCTCGGATTCAGGCAACCGTCTGTGGTGTTTGCAGAGCTAAGGAAGGTGCGATTTAATCATTCAAAGTTCTGTTCATGACTACAATGATTGCCGTTCATCTATCGTTTTCAGT
>NZ_CBFFRK010000501.1:0-132 GCF_965644245.1 Erwinia sp. V71 | reverse complement strand
CTTAGACGTGAGCAAATCAACGGTCTCGCGGGAACTGCGTCGTAATCGTTCTGTAGATGGCTACCAGCCAGCGGCAGCACAGAAGCTCAGTACCAGCCGCCGTAGGGCGGCCGGCAAACGCAGGATGCGCGA
>NZ_CBFFRK010000500.1:0-134 GCF_965644245.1 Erwinia sp. V71 | reverse complement strand
CGTTTACCCTGCCGGAGGAGCTTGTACAGCTCACCGCCCTCTGCTTTATCGCAGGTCACGTGCTGGTAAATCCACTCATGGCTGACGGGACTGCCAATGCGCTTACAGACGGCGCTGATCTGCTCCGGACTCCA
>NZ_CBFFRK010000499.1:0-134 GCF_965644245.1 Erwinia sp. V71 | reverse complement strand
AAACCAAACTGGCATTTCAGTATCCGGAACGGATGTTCAACCTTCGCCCTGATACTGGCTTTCACAAATTCATCATTAAGTGCCTGCTTATTTCGACGCGGATGCTGTTTCATTTCTTTTACAGCAAGTGGGCC
>NZ_CBFFRK010000498.1:0-137 GCF_965644245.1 Erwinia sp. V71 | reverse complement strand
CCGTCTGTCAATGCTGTTTGCGATGGGCAATCTGGTTCGCGCTGCGCAACTGGCCGGAATAGCATAAATAATGTGCAAGATGAGGTTATTCTTTGCCATTCATTGAATAATAAAGGCCAAATATTCACCAGTACAAA
>NZ_CBFFRK010000497.1:0-138 GCF_965644245.1 Erwinia sp. V71 | reverse complement strand
CAGGATAGCTTATCGGTAGCTAACCGTCCCTCCATCCACATGACCAAGCGTTGCACTTATTATCTGAATTCGCGGAACATCCGTTCCGGATACTGAAATGCCAGTTTGGTTTCAGAAAGACCCGAATACGGGGTCTGA
>NZ_CBFFRK010000496.1:0-140 GCF_965644245.1 Erwinia sp. V71 | reverse complement strand
CCAGCGTCACGATGGCTCCGGTGCCTTGTTTACCCAGAACCAGATCGGCTTCCCAGTCACCCGGTCGGGTACGAGCATCAACAACGGCTGGTCTCTGCTCGATGGATACGGCGTCAGGTATCGGACTTCGCTTTTTACCA
>NZ_CBFFRK010000495.1:0-140 GCF_965644245.1 Erwinia sp. V71 | reverse complement strand
GGGTGACTGGGAAGCCGATCTGGTTCTGGGTAAACAAGGCACCGGAGCCATCGTGACGCTGGCTGAACGTAAGAGCCGTATTTATCTGACGAAAAAGGTGTTTTCGAAAGATTCAGCCGAAGTGGCTACAGCCATTATCT
>NZ_CBFFRK010000494.1:0-140 GCF_965644245.1 Erwinia sp. V71 | reverse complement strand
GGGTGACTGGGAAGCCGATCTGGTTCTGGGTAAACAAGGCACCGGAGCCATCGTGACGCTGGCTGAGCGTAAAAGCCGTATTTATCTGACGAAAAAGGTGTTTTCGAAAGATTCAGCCGAAGTGGCTACAGCCATTATCT
>NZ_CBFFRK010000493.1:0-142 GCF_965644245.1 Erwinia sp. V71 | reverse complement strand
ATGCTATTCCGGCCAGTTGCGCAGCGCGAACCAGATTGCCCATCGCAAACAGCATTGACAGACGGTTGTGATTTTTCTTCAGACCCCGTATTCGGGTCTTTCTGAAACCAAACTGGCATTTCAGTATCCGGAACGGATGTTC
>NZ_CBFFRK010000492.1:0-143 GCF_965644245.1 Erwinia sp. V71 | reverse complement strand
AAGTACCACTGATTTCCTTTACGGGTCTGGTGCATCTCCGGGTCACGTTGCCCGGATTTATTCTTCACAGAACAGGGCGCGGAGATGATGGTGGCATCGATAATCACCCCCTTACGCATCATCAGTCCTGCCTGCTTTAGTTT
>NZ_CBFFRK010000491.1:0-146 GCF_965644245.1 Erwinia sp. V71 | reverse complement strand
GTTCTTTGTTCATTTACCATACGATGACAGGACGAAAAAATGGTTCCCATCGAATTAATCGCACCTTCCCTAAGTCAACAGACGAGGATTGCAACGCTTATGAAAGTGATCAGCATGTCAGGCTTATGACTGCTGGTAAGCTTTAT
>NZ_CBFFRK010000490.1:0-146 GCF_965644245.1 Erwinia sp. V71 | reverse complement strand
TGAAACAGCATCCGCGTCGAAATAAGCAGGCACTTAATGATGAATTTGTGAAAGCCAGTATCAGGGCGAAGGTTGAAGGCGGATTCAAGTTCGAAGTGCAACGCTAAGCCGCCTGTCTTAACTCTGCAAAGACCACTGAAGGCTGC
>NZ_CBFFRK010000489.1:0-146 GCF_965644245.1 Erwinia sp. V71 | reverse complement strand
GATAGCTTATCGGTAGCTAACCGTCCCTCCATCCACATGACCAAGCGTTGCACTTATTATCTGAATTCGCGCTTTTCTGCCCCGCGGTATCCGGCATCGGCAAACACCACGTCCACAGGCTCCGTAATCAGATTTTCCGCCTGATT
>NZ_CBFFRK010000488.1:0-146 GCF_965644245.1 Erwinia sp. V71 | reverse complement strand
TTACCGTTTTCTCCTGCAAAGCAGGGACTGACATAAAAACAGTAAGTGACTTAAAAGAATGCCCTGCCAGAAAGCGGCGGATTCAAGTTCGAAGTGCAACGCTAAGCCGCCTGTCTTAACTCTGCAAAGACCACTGAAGGCTGCCG
>NZ_CBFFRK010000487.1:0-147 GCF_965644245.1 Erwinia sp. V71 | reverse complement strand
TCCGGCAGCCTTCAGTGGTCTTTGCAGAGTTAAGACAGGCGGCTTAGCGTTGCACTTCGAACTTGAATCCGCCTTTTGCGATAAACCAGTATTTTGACAGACCTCTCAGTGACTCCCGCTTTTCTGCCCCGCGGTATCCGGCATCGG
>NZ_CBFFRK010000486.1:0-147 GCF_965644245.1 Erwinia sp. V71 | reverse complement strand
CAACCAGTCATGTTATCAGCAAGAAATACACCCAGCGGATAGAGCGACATAATCTGAACCTGCGGACACATCTTAAGGAAGGTGCGATTAATTCGATGGGAACCATTTTTTCGTCCTGTCATCGTATGGTAAATGAACAAAGAACCG
>NZ_CBFFRK010000485.1:0-147 GCF_965644245.1 Erwinia sp. V71 | reverse complement strand
CTGAAAACGATAGATGAACGGCAATCATTGTAGTCATGAACAGAACTTTGAATGATTAAATCGCACCTTCCTTAAGCGGCTTACCCGCAAAACCATATGCTTCTCAAAGTCTGAAGAGATGCACGACAAGATCATCGGCTGGTATCT
>NZ_CBFFRK010000484.1:0-147 GCF_965644245.1 Erwinia sp. V71 | reverse complement strand
TACACGCTTACTGATCTCTGTGAGGCTAATCTTCTCACCAAACAACAGGGCAATCTGGTATCGTATGCCCTCGGTTAGCTGCCGATATTTCATAGTGACTCGCTCATCTTTTGTCGGAAGAGCAGGATAGCTTATCGGTAGCTAACC
>NZ_CBFFRK010000483.1:0-147 GCF_965644245.1 Erwinia sp. V71 | reverse complement strand
ATAGCTTATCGGTAGCTAACCGTCCCTCCATCCACATGACCAAGCGTTGCACTTATTATCTGAATTCGCGAAGTACCACTGATTTCCTTTACGGGTCTGGTGCATCTCCGGGTCACGTTGCCCGGATTTATTCTTCACAGAACAGGG
>NZ_CBFFRK010000482.1:0-148 GCF_965644245.1 Erwinia sp. V71 | reverse complement strand
GGCCAAATATTCACCAGTACAAAGTGATCGTATACGTTTTACAGAGAGATAATACAGCTCAGCTAAGGTAAGGCTAAGGAAGGTGCGATTTAATCATTCAAAGTTCTGTTCATGACTACAATGATTGCCGTTCATCTATCGTTTTCAG
>NZ_CBFFRK010000481.1:0-148 GCF_965644245.1 Erwinia sp. V71 | reverse complement strand
GAAAATGACGGAAATTCATGATGGTGGTGCGGTCGGGGACGCAGCAGTCGATACCGGAGAACTGACGAAATGGCAGCGCTGTCACTGAGGTCAAACCAGAGTTGCAGGCAGTGAATGCGCAGCATGAGCAACAGGGGAAAAGGTCTGC
>NZ_CBFFRK010000480.1:0-148 GCF_965644245.1 Erwinia sp. V71 | reverse complement strand
TGAACAGCAGGCCAAGAAAATGCCTCGGGTTCCGGCAGCCTTCAGTGGTCTTTGCAGAGTTAAGACAGGCGGCTTAGGGAAGGTGCGATTTAATCGTCAATTATGAGAACATAACCCTTTCTTTGACATAGACTTTTCACGATGCCCG
>NZ_CBFFRK010000479.1:0-148 GCF_965644245.1 Erwinia sp. V71 | reverse complement strand
CGGGCATCGTGAAAAGTCTATGTCAAAGAAAGGGTTATGTTCTCATAATTGACGATTAAATCGCACCTTCCTTAGCTACCGATAAGCTATCCTGCTCTTCCGACAAAAGATGAGCGAGTCACTATGAAATATCGGCAGCTAACCGAAG
>NZ_CBFFRK010000478.1:0-148 GCF_965644245.1 Erwinia sp. V71 | reverse complement strand
CGGCAGCCTTCAGTGGTCTTTGCAGAGTTAAGACAGGCGGCTTAGCGTTGCACTTCGAACTTGAATCCGCCTTTTACAGAGAGATAATACAGCTCAGCTAAGGTAAGGCTAATACAGCTAAGGACTCCACTGAACCCCACCGATTAAA
>NZ_CBFFRK010000477.1:0-148 GCF_965644245.1 Erwinia sp. V71 | reverse complement strand
CTGAAAACGATAGATGAACGGCAATCATTGTAGTCATGAACAGAACTTTGAATGATTAAATCGCACCTTCCTTAGTGTTCTCGTTTAGCCCCCGCTCCCATGAAGCATATGGGTGAGCGAAGTAGGTTTCTGTTTCCAGGGCCGCTGC
>NZ_CBFFRK010000476.1:0-148 GCF_965644245.1 Erwinia sp. V71 | reverse complement strand
TACAGCTCAGCTAAGGTAAGGCTAATACAGCTAAGGACTCCACTGAACCCCACCGATTAAATCGCACCTTCCTTAACTCTGCAAAGACCACTGAAGGCTGCCGGAACCCGAGGCATTTTCTTGGCCTGCTGTTCAGTGCTCCCTGATA
>NZ_CBFFRK010000475.1:0-148 GCF_965644245.1 Erwinia sp. V71 | reverse complement strand
GAACTGTTTTTTGCGGGAGGAATAGCTGGCAAGAGCGGGCATCGTGAAAAGTCTATGTCAAAGAAAGGGTTATGTTCGCGAATTCAGATAATAAGTGCAACGCTTGGTCATGTGGATGGAGGGACGGTTAGCTACCGATAAGCTATCC
>NZ_CBFFRK010000474.1:0-148 GCF_965644245.1 Erwinia sp. V71 | reverse complement strand
CGGGGACGCAGCAGTCGATACCGGAGAACTGACGAAATGGCAGCATGTCATGGAGGGCATCTTCGGGAGCACTGTCACTGAGGTCAAACCAGAGTTGCAGGCAGTGAATGCGCAGCATGAGCAACAGGGGAAAAGGTCTGCGTCCCCG
>NZ_CBFFRK010000473.1:0-148 GCF_965644245.1 Erwinia sp. V71 | reverse complement strand
TTGTGATTTTTCCTCAGACCCCGTATTCGGGTCTTTCTGAAACCAAACTGGCATTTCAGTATCCGGAACGGATGTTCGCGAATTCAGATAATAAGTGCAACGCTTGGTCATGTGGATGGAGGGACGGTTAGCTACCGATAAGCTATCC
>NZ_CBFFRK010000472.1:0-148 GCF_965644245.1 Erwinia sp. V71 | reverse complement strand
GATAGCTTATCGGTAGCTAACCGTCCCTCCATCCACATGACCAAGCGTTGCACTTATTATCTGAATTCGCGCTGTTCATGACTACAATGATTGCCGTTCATCTATCGTTTTCAGTGTTTTGGGCGGTTCTTTGTTCATTTACCATACG
>NZ_CBFFRK010000471.1:0-148 GCF_965644245.1 Erwinia sp. V71 | reverse complement strand
AACCGAAGGGTTACGATACCAGATAGCCCTGTTGTGTGAAGATAAAGTTAGTCAGGCAGAGATTGCCCGCCGCTTAGGGAAGGTGCGATTTAATCGTCAATTATGAGAACATAACCCTTTCTTTGACATAGACTTTTCACGATGCCCG
>NZ_CBFFRK010000470.1:0-148 GCF_965644245.1 Erwinia sp. V71 | reverse complement strand
CGGCAGCCTTCAGTGGTCTTTGCAGAGTTAAGACAGGCGGCTTAGCGTTGCACTTCGAACTTGAATCCGCCAACTGGCATTTCAGTATCCGGAACGGATGTTCAACCTTCGCCCTGATACTGGCTTTCACAAATTCATCATTAAGTGC
>NZ_CBFFRK010000469.1:0-148 GCF_965644245.1 Erwinia sp. V71 | reverse complement strand
TACAGCTCAGCTAAGGTAAGGCTAATACAGCTAAGGACTCCACTGAACCCCACCGATTAAATCGCACCTTCCTTAGACGTGAGCAAATCAACGGTCTCGCGGGAACTGCGTCGTAATCGTTCTGTAGATGGCTACCAGCCAGCGGCAG
>NZ_CBFFRK010000468.1:0-148 GCF_965644245.1 Erwinia sp. V71 | reverse complement strand
GTCATCTAAAAAACTGGCACCGCATCAGGTAGCGCAAAACGTTGAGCCAGGCGCAGAAGTCGTTATCTGCTGTGAAGCCGATGAACAGTGGTCATATGTCCGCTGTAAAGGCAATCAACGCTGGCTGTTTTATGCCTATGACCGCATC
>NZ_CBFFRK010000467.1:0-149 GCF_965644245.1 Erwinia sp. V71 | reverse complement strand
TTCATCTATCGTTTTCAGTGTTTTGGGCGGTTCTTTGTTCATTTACCATACGATGACAGGACGAAAAAATGGTTCCCCGCGAATTCAGATAATAAGTGCAACGCTTGGTCATGTGGATGGAGGGACGGTTAGCTACCGATAAGCTATCC
>NZ_CBFFRK010000466.1:0-149 GCF_965644245.1 Erwinia sp. V71 | reverse complement strand
CCCGGCTGATCGAAGAGATGCGAAACTGTGATCGAACTTCGATGCCAATCCGTGATCGTTCAGAGCGGAATACGCAGGTCACGTGCTGGTAAATCCACTCGTGACTAACCGGCCTGCCGATGATATGGCCAACGGCGCTGATCTGTTCC
>NZ_CBFFRK010000465.1:0-149 GCF_965644245.1 Erwinia sp. V71 | reverse complement strand
CCGGCAGCCTTCAGTGGTCTTTGCAGAGTTAAGACAGGCGGCTTAGCGTTGCACTTCGAACTTGAATCCGCCGTTCAACCTTCGCCCTGATACTGGCTTTCACAAATTCATCATTAAGTGCCTGCTTATTTCGACGCGGATGCTGTTTC
>NZ_CBFFRK010000464.1:0-149 GCF_965644245.1 Erwinia sp. V71 | reverse complement strand
GGCCAAATATTCACCAGTACAAATTGAGCGTATACGTTTTACAGAGAGATAATACAGCTCAGCTAAGGTAAGGCTAAGGAAGGTGCGATTAATTCGATGGGAACCATTTTTTCGTCCTGTCATCGTATGGTAAATGAACAAAGAACCGC
>NZ_CBFFRK010000463.1:0-149 GCF_965644245.1 Erwinia sp. V71 | reverse complement strand
TGCCCATCGCAAACAGCATTGACAGACGGTTGTGATTTTTCTTCAGACCCCGTATTCGGGTCTTTCTGAAACCAAACCGCGAATTCAGATAATAAGTGCAACGCTTGGTCATGTGGATGGAGGGACGGTTAGCTACCGATAAGCTATCC
>NZ_CBFFRK010000462.1:0-149 GCF_965644245.1 Erwinia sp. V71 | reverse complement strand
CAGATTTTCCGCCTGATTAAGGTCATGCTCATTTGCTGCGGTGGTGACCACTTTTTCAGTCAGGCCTGTCGCTGCATGCGTATTCCGCTCTGAACGATCACGGATTGGCATCGAAGTTCGATCACAGTTTCGCATCTCTTCGATCAGCC
>NZ_CBFFRK010000461.1:0-149 GCF_965644245.1 Erwinia sp. V71 | reverse complement strand
TCCGGCAGCCTTCAGTGGTCTTTGCAGAGTTAAGACAGGCGGCTTAGCGTTGCACTTCGAACTTGAATCCGCCGTTAAGGAAGGTGCGATTTAATCGTCAATTATGAGAACATAACCCTTTCTTTGACATAGACTTTTCACGATGCCCG
>NZ_CBFFRK010000460.1:0-149 GCF_965644245.1 Erwinia sp. V71 | reverse complement strand
CAACGCTTGGTCATGTGGATGGAGGGACGGTTAGCTACCGATAAGCTATCCTGCTCTTCCGACAAAAGATGAGCGAGGATACGGTTTCCTTTGTTGAGGCTGCGCTAAACTGGCTGTGGAGCCCGGAACAGATCAGCGCCGTTGGCCAT
>NZ_CBFFRK010000459.1:0-149 GCF_965644245.1 Erwinia sp. V71 | reverse complement strand
GGAAGGGTTAACTACCGATAAGTTATCCCGTTTTTCCTACCACAGATGAGCGAGTAACATGAAGTACCGGCAGTTAAGGAAGGTGCGATTTAATCGTCAATTATGAGAACATAACCCTTTCTTTGACATAGACTTTTCACGATGCCCGC
>NZ_CBFFRK010000458.1:0-149 GCF_965644245.1 Erwinia sp. V71 | reverse complement strand
TACAGCTCAGCTAAGGTAAGGCTAATACAGCTAAGGACTCCACTGAACCCCACCGATTAAATCGCACCTTCCTTAGTCACGAGTGGATTTACCAGCACGTGACCTGCGATAAAGCAGAGGGCGGTGAGCTGTACAAGCTCCTCCGGCAG
>NZ_CBFFRK010000457.1:0-149 GCF_965644245.1 Erwinia sp. V71 | reverse complement strand
GCGCATATTGCGGTTGATGCAGCGACAGGCCTGACTGAAAAAGTGGTCACCACCGCAGCAAATGAGCATGACCTTAAGGAAGGTGCGATTTAATCATTCAAAGTTCTGTTCATGACTACAATGATTGCCGTTCATCTATCGTTTTCAGT
>NZ_CBFFRK010000456.1:0-149 GCF_965644245.1 Erwinia sp. V71 | reverse complement strand
CTGAAGAGATGCACGACAAGATCATCGGCTGGTATCTGACAATCAACCACTACCACTAAATCTGCGTCACGACCCGTTTTTCCTACCACAGATGAGCGAGTAACATGAAGTACCGGCAGTTAACCGAGGGCATACGATACCAGATTGCC
>NZ_CBFFRK010000455.1:0-149 GCF_965644245.1 Erwinia sp. V71 | reverse complement strand
GGATAGCTTATCGGTAGCTAACCGTCCCTCCATCCACATGACCAAGCGTTGCACTTATTATCTGAATTCGCGACTTGCTGTAAAAGAAATGAAACAGCATCCGCGTCGAAATAAGCAGGCACTTAATGATGAATTTGTGAAAGCCAGTA
>NZ_CBFFRK010000454.1:0-149 GCF_965644245.1 Erwinia sp. V71 | reverse complement strand
CAAACCAATACCGGATGATATTAATGTGGTAGACATTAATAAATTTAAAAACAAATCAAAAAAGTCACATTAAAAGTCGCGAATTCAGATAATAAGTGCAACGCTTGGTCATGTGGATGGAGGGACGGTTAGCTACCGATAAGCTATCC
>NZ_CBFFRK010000453.1:0-149 GCF_965644245.1 Erwinia sp. V71 | reverse complement strand
TACAGCTCAGCTAAGGTAAGGCTAATACAGCTAAGGACTCCACTGAACCCCACCGATTAAATCGCACCTTCCCTAAGCCGCCAATCTTAGCTCTGCAAACACCACAGACGGTTGCCTGAATCCGAGACACTTGCGTGGCCTGCTGTTCA
>NZ_CBFFRK010000452.1:0-149 GCF_965644245.1 Erwinia sp. V71 | reverse complement strand
CCGGCAGCCTTCAGTGGTCTTTGCAGAGTTAAGACAGGCGGCTTAGCGTTGCACTTCGAACTTGAATCCGCCATCAATGGATTTTGAATCCCTGAATTTTGACTGCTTGAATAAAAATCACCCATCTTTGCGCTTACCCGAACCAAAGC
>NZ_CBFFRK010000451.1:0-149 GCF_965644245.1 Erwinia sp. V71 | reverse complement strand
CTGGCTTTCACAAATTCATCATTAAGTGCCTGCTTATTTCGACGCGGATGCTGTTTCATTTCTTTTACAGCAAGTGGCGGATTCAACTCCGAAGTGCAACGCTAAGCCGCCAATCTTAGCTCTGCAAACACCACAGACGGTTGCCTGAA
>NZ_CBFFRK010000450.1:0-149 GCF_965644245.1 Erwinia sp. V71 | reverse complement strand
CGACTGGGTGACTGGGAAGCCGATCTGGTTCTGGGTAAACAAGGCACCGGAGCCATCGTGACGCTGGCTGAACGTAAAAGCCGTATTTATCTGACGAAAAAGGTGTTTTCGAAAGATTCAGCCGAAGTGGCTACAGCCATTATCTCGAT
>NZ_CBFFRK010000449.1:0-149 GCF_965644245.1 Erwinia sp. V71 | reverse complement strand
ATACTTGCGGAGCTCGTCATCCGTCACTGCTGTCAGGTCAGTTCCTTTGGGGATAAACTGCCTCAACAGCCCATTAGGGAAGGTGCGATTTAATCGGTGGGGTTCAGTGGAGTCCTTAGCTGTATTAGCCTTACCTTAGCTGAGCTGTA
>NZ_CBFFRK010000448.1:0-149 GCF_965644245.1 Erwinia sp. V71 | reverse complement strand
CCGGCAGCCTTCAGTGGTCTTTGCAGAGTTAAGACAGGCGGCTTAGCGTTGCACTTCGAACTTGAATCCGCCCTTTGGTATGAAGGCGCATATTGCGGTTGATGCAGCGACAGGCCTGACTGAAAAAGTGGTCACCACCGCAGCAAATG
>NZ_CBFFRK010000447.1:0-149 GCF_965644245.1 Erwinia sp. V71 | reverse complement strand
CAAAGAACATTGTCCTGAACGCACTGCTGATGGCTGTATGGCGGCGTAATCCCCAAAAACAGGTGCTGGTTCACTCGGACCAGGGCAGTCAGTACACAAGCCATGAGTGGCAGTCGTTCCTGAAATCACACGGCCTGGAGGGGAGCATG
>NZ_CBFFRK010000446.1:0-149 GCF_965644245.1 Erwinia sp. V71 | reverse complement strand
CGACTGGGTGACTGGGAAGCCGATCTGGTTCTGGGTAAACAAGGCACCGGAGCCATCGTGACGCTGGTTGAGCGTAAGAGCCGTATTTATCTGACGAAAAAGGTGTTTTCGAAAGATTCAGCCGAAGTGGCTACAGCCATTATCTCGAT
>NZ_CBFFRK010000445.1:0-149 GCF_965644245.1 Erwinia sp. V71 | reverse complement strand
GGCGCTAATTATAACGCATGCCGGTGATAATTAACTAAATACAGAAGGAAACTGAATTTATTCTCCCTGTTGGCTGGCATTAACCTGCGTCAGTTCAGGAAGTAAAAGACGTTTTCCATGGTAGCAAATCACGCACCCTGTTCACCGGC
>NZ_CBFFRK010000444.1:0-150 GCF_965644245.1 Erwinia sp. V71 | reverse complement strand
AGGATAGCTTATCGGTAGCTAACCGTCCCTCCATCCACATGACCAAGCGTTGCACTTATTATCTGAATTCGCGGAATGGCAAAGAATAACCTCATCTTGCACATTATTTATGCTATTCCGGCCAGTTGCGCAGCGCGAACCAGATTGCCC
>NZ_CBFFRK010000443.1:0-150 GCF_965644245.1 Erwinia sp. V71 | reverse complement strand
ACATTAAAGCGTCTTCTGGTTTTGCTGAGCCAGTTTAGCATTGCCTTCTACATGACCGATGCCTGGCCGGTATACCGCGAATTCAGATAATAAGTGCAACGCTCGGACATGATTGTGGAGAGTGTAGGAGGAAGGGTTAACTACCGATAA
>NZ_CBFFRK010000442.1:0-150 GCF_965644245.1 Erwinia sp. V71 | reverse complement strand
AGCGGGCATCGTGAAAAGTCTATGTCAAAGAAAGAGTTATGTTCTCATAATTGACGATTAAATCGCACCTTCCTTAGTCAGGCAGAGATTGCCCGCCGCTTAGACGTGAGCAAATCAACGGTCTCGCGGGAACTGCGTCGTAATCGTTCT
>NZ_CBFFRK010000441.1:0-150 GCF_965644245.1 Erwinia sp. V71 | reverse complement strand
GTGATCGGAGATGGATGCCAAATCATGATCGACCTTGATGCCAAACCGTGATCGATTCACATGCCATTTTGCAGTGACCTGCGATAAAGCAGAGGGCGGTGAGCTGTACAAGCTCCTCCGGCAGGGTAAACGCCGCTATCGCAAAGGCTA
>NZ_CBFFRK010000440.1:0-150 GCF_965644245.1 Erwinia sp. V71 | reverse complement strand
TTTGCGATGGGCAATCTGGTTCGCGCTGCGCAACTGGCCGGAATAGCATAAATAATGTGCAAGATGAGGTTATTCTTCGCGAATTCAGATAATAAGTGCAACGCTTGGTCATGTGGATGGAGGGACGGTTAGCTACCGATAAGCTATCCT
>NZ_CBFFRK010000439.1:0-150 GCF_965644245.1 Erwinia sp. V71 | reverse complement strand
AGCCAGCGTCACGATGGCACCTGTCCCTTGTGCACCCAGAACCAGGTCCGCTTCCCAGTCACCCAGGCGGCTACGCTTAGTCCCGTAGCCCTTACGGTAACGGCGTTTACCCTGCCTCAGATGCTTGTACAGTTCGCCGCCACTGGCTTT
>NZ_CBFFRK010000438.1:0-150 GCF_965644245.1 Erwinia sp. V71 | reverse complement strand
TCCGGCAGCCTTCAGTGGTCTTTGCAGAGTTAAGACAGACGGCTTAGCGTTGCACTTCGAACTTGAATCCGCCGCTTCCCTGCTATCCCTCGTCCCGACGGGGACGCAGACCTTTTCCCCTGTTGCTCATGCTGCGCATTCACTGCCTGC
>NZ_CBFFRK010000437.1:0-150 GCF_965644245.1 Erwinia sp. V71 | reverse complement strand
ATTATCTCTCTGTAAAACGTATACGATCACTTTGTACTGGTGAATATTTGGCCTTTATTATTCAATGAATGGCAAAGCGCGAATTCAGATAATAAGTGCAACGCTCGGACATGATTGTGGAGAGTGTAGGAGGAAGGGTTAACTACCGAT
>NZ_CBFFRK010000436.1:0-150 GCF_965644245.1 Erwinia sp. V71 | reverse complement strand
ATGTTCAACCTTCGCCCTGATACTGGCTTTCACAAATTCATCATTAAGTGCCTGCTTATTTCGACGCGGATGCTGTTGGCGGATTCAAGTTCGAAGTGCAACGCTAAGCCGCCTGTCTTAACTCTGCAAAGACCACTGAAGGCTGCCGGA
>NZ_CBFFRK010000435.1:0-150 GCF_965644245.1 Erwinia sp. V71 | reverse complement strand
GAGGAAGGGTTAACTACCGATAAGTTATCCCGTTTTTCCTACCACAGATGAGCGAGTAACATGAAGTACCGGCAGTTCGCGAATTCAGATAATAAGTGCAACGCTTGGTCATGTGGATGGAGGGACGGTTAGCTACCGATAAGCTATCCT
>NZ_CBFFRK010000434.1:0-150 GCF_965644245.1 Erwinia sp. V71 | reverse complement strand
TCCGGCAGCCTTCAGTGGTCTTTGCAGAGTTAAGACAGACGGCTTAGCGTTGCACTTCGAACTTGAATCCGCCGCTTTCACAAATTCATCATTGAGTGCCTGCTTATTTCGACGCGGATGCTGTTTCATTTCTTTTACAGCAAGTGGGCC
>NZ_CBFFRK010000433.1:0-150 GCF_965644245.1 Erwinia sp. V71 | reverse complement strand
ACGTAACAGTCACCGGGTTGAGCGGTTCAGGAAGTTGAAACAACGTCCTGAACTGACAGAGAAAAAACTTCTGAAAAAGAGGTTGACTCTGAAAGAGGAAAGCGTAATATACGCCACCTCGCAGCAGCAGGCGAAGCCGCTGACTGCACT
>NZ_CBFFRK010000432.1:0-150 GCF_965644245.1 Erwinia sp. V71 | reverse complement strand
TGCCCTCGGTTAACTGCCGGTACTTCATGTTACTCGCTCATCTGTGGTAGGAAAAACGGGATAACTTATCGGTAGTTGGCGGATTCAAGTTCGAAGTGCAACGCTAAGCCGCCTGTCTTAACTCTGCAAAGACCACTGAAGGCTGCCGGA
>NZ_CBFFRK010000431.1:0-150 GCF_965644245.1 Erwinia sp. V71 | reverse complement strand
ACGCAGCAGTCGATACCGGAGAACTGACGAAATGGCAGCATGTCATGGAGGGCATCTTCGGCAGCGCTGTCACTGAGATCAAACCAGAGTTGCAGGCAGTGAATGCGCAGCATGAGCAACAGGGGAAAAGGTCTGCGTCCCCGTCGGGAC
>NZ_CBFFRK010000430.1:0-150 GCF_965644245.1 Erwinia sp. V71 | reverse complement strand
GATGGCTACCAGCCAGCGGCAGCACAGAAGCTCAGTACCAGCCGCCGTAGGGCGGCCGGCAAACGCAGGATGCGCGAGGATACGGTTTCCTTTGTTGAGGCTGCGCTAAACTGGCTGTGGAGCCCGGAACAGATCAGCGCCGTTGGCCAT
>NZ_CBFFRK010000429.1:0-151 GCF_965644245.1 Erwinia sp. V71 | reverse complement strand
GTTGCACTTCGGAGTTGAATCCGCCTTGAACTTATCTGACAATTCCAGAATCAGAATTGTCAGATTGGTACGTAACTGGCGGATTCAAGTTCGAAGTGCAACGCTAAGCCGCCTGTCTTAACTCTGCAAAGACCACTGAAGGCTGCCGGAA
>NZ_CBFFRK010000428.1:0-151 GCF_965644245.1 Erwinia sp. V71 | reverse complement strand
GCAGGATAGCTTATCGGTAGCTAACCGTCCCTCCATCCACATGACCAAGCGTTGCACTTATTATCTGAATTCGCGTATTAGCCTTACCTTAGCTGAGCTGTATTATCTCTCTGTAAAACGTATACGATCACTTTGTACTGGTGAATATTTG
>NZ_CBFFRK010000427.1:0-151 GCF_965644245.1 Erwinia sp. V71 | reverse complement strand
CAAACCAATACCGGATGATATTAATGTGGTAGACATTAATAAATTTAAAAACAAATCAAAAAAGTCACATTAAAAGTTACGTACCAATCTGACAATTCTGATTCTGGAATTGTCAGATAAGTTCAAGGCGGATTCAACTCCGAAGTGCAAC
>NZ_CBFFRK010000426.1:0-151 GCF_965644245.1 Erwinia sp. V71 | reverse complement strand
CGTACCCG
The DNA here is from genome assembly GCF_965644245.1 of Erwinia sp. V71. Lineage (NCBI taxonomy): Bacteria > Pseudomonadati > Pseudomonadota > Gammaproteobacteria > Enterobacterales > Erwiniaceae > Erwinia > Erwinia sp. V71. The sequence goes on along the minus strand of NZ_CBFFRK010000426.1, from coordinate 143 downwards.
ACTGGGTGACTGGGAAGCCGATCTGGTTCTGGGTAAACAAGGCACCGGAGCCATCGTGACGCTGGCTGAACGTAAGAGCCGTATTTATCTGACGAAAAAGGTGTTTTCGAAAGATTCAGCCGAAGTGGCTACAGCCATTATCT
>NZ_CBFFRK010000425.1:0-151 GCF_965644245.1 Erwinia sp. V71 | reverse complement strand
TTCCGGCAGCCTTCAGTGGTCTTTGCAGAGTTAAGACAGGCGGCTTAGCGTTGCACTTCGAACTTGAATCCGCCAGTGGGCCTTTTGCGATAAACCAGTATTTTGACAGACCTCTCAGTGACTCCCGCTTTTCTGCCCCGCGGTATCCGGC
>NZ_CBFFRK010000424.1:0-151 GCF_965644245.1 Erwinia sp. V71 | reverse complement strand
TTCAGGCAACCGTCTGTGGTGTTTGCAGAGCTAAGATTGGCGGCTTAGCGTTGCACTTCGGAGTTGAATCCGCCTACGCTCAATTTGTACTGGTGAATATTTGGCCTTTATTATTCAATGAATGGCAAAGAATAACCTCATCTTGCACATT
>NZ_CBFFRK010000423.1:0-151 GCF_965644245.1 Erwinia sp. V71 | reverse complement strand
TTCCGGCAGCCTTCAGTGGTCTTTGCAGAGTTAAGACAGGCGGCTTAGCGTTGCACTTCGAACTTGAATCCGCCCATGACTACAATGATTGCCGTTCATCTATCGTTTTCAGTGTTTTGGGCGGTTCTTTGTTCATTTACCATACGATGAC
>NZ_CBFFRK010000422.1:0-151 GCF_965644245.1 Erwinia sp. V71 | reverse complement strand
TGGGCGGTTCTTTGTTCATTTACCATACGATGACAGGACGAAAAAATGGTTCCCATCGAATTAATCGCACCTTCCTTTGTACTGGTGAATATTTGGCCTTTATTATTCAATGAATGGCAAAGAATAACCTCATCTTGCACATTATTTATGC
>NZ_CBFFRK010000421.1:0-151 GCF_965644245.1 Erwinia sp. V71 | reverse complement strand
CAGGATAGCTTATCGGTAGCTAACCGTCCCTCCATCCACATGACCAAGCGTTGCACTTATTATCTGAATTCGCGAGCGGGGCATTTTTATTTTAAAATACCAGCTCATGGCGGATAAACAATGTCATGAAGTGCGAATACCTGACTGAAAC
>NZ_CBFFRK010000420.1:0-151 GCF_965644245.1 Erwinia sp. V71 | reverse complement strand
TCGCGCATCCTGCGTTTGCCGGCCGCCCTACGGCGGCTGGTACTGAGCTTCTGTGCTGCCGCTGGCTGGTAGCCATCCGCGAATTCAGATAATAAGTGCAACGCTCGGACATGATTGTGGAGAGTGTAGGAGGAAGGGTTAACTACCGATA
>NZ_CBFFRK010000419.1:0-151 GCF_965644245.1 Erwinia sp. V71 | reverse complement strand
TTCAGATTATGTCGCTCTATCCGCTGGGTGTATTTCTTGCTGATAACATGACTGGTTGAGGACAATAAAGTTCGGTAGGCGGATTCAACTCCGAAGTGCAACGCTAAGCCGCCAATCTTAGCTCTGCAAACACCACAGACGGTTGCCTGAA
>NZ_CBFFRK010000418.1:0-151 GCF_965644245.1 Erwinia sp. V71 | reverse complement strand
TTATCGGTAGTTAACCCTTCCTCCTACACTCTCCACAATCATGTCCGAGCGTTGCACTTATTATCTGAATTCGCGAGGCAGTTTATCCCCAAAGGAACTGACCTGACAGCAGTGACGGATGACGAGCTCCGCAAGTATCAGGGAGCACTGA
>NZ_CBFFRK010000417.1:0-151 GCF_965644245.1 Erwinia sp. V71 | reverse complement strand
CAGGATAGCTTATCGGTAGCTAACCGTCCCTCCATCCACATGACCAAGCGTTGCACTTATTATCTGAATTCGCGCTTCGCTCACCCATATGCTTCATGGGAGCGGGGGCTAAACGAGAACACTAATGGGCTGTTGAGGCAGTTTATCCCCA
>NZ_CBFFRK010000416.1:0-152 GCF_965644245.1 Erwinia sp. V71 | reverse complement strand
TGTGGTAGGAAAAACGGGATAACTTATCGGTAGTTAACCCTTCCTCCTACACTCTCCACAATCATGTCCGAGCGTTGGGCGGATTCAAGTTCGAAGTGCAACGCTAAGCCGCCTGTCTTAACTCTGCAAAGACCACTGAAGGCTGCCGGAAC
>NZ_CBFFRK010000415.1:0-152 GCF_965644245.1 Erwinia sp. V71 | reverse complement strand
AGACCGTGGACTTACTGACGCCTACACGCTTACTGATCTCTGTGAGGCTAATCTTCTCACCAAACAACAGGGCAATCGGCGGATTCAAGTTCGAAGTGCAACGCTAAGCCGCCTGTCTTAACTCTGCAAAGACCACTGAAGGCTGCCGGAAC
>NZ_CBFFRK010000414.1:0-152 GCF_965644245.1 Erwinia sp. V71 | reverse complement strand
GAGCGTATACGTTTTACAGAGAGATAATACAGCTCAGCTAAGGTAAGGCTAATACAGCTAAGGACTCCACTGAACCCGGCGGATTCAAGTTCGAAGTGCAACGCTAAGCCGTCTGTCTTAACTCTGCAAAGACCACTGAAGGCTGCCGGAAC
>NZ_CBFFRK010000413.1:0-152 GCF_965644245.1 Erwinia sp. V71 | reverse complement strand
TCATAGTGACTCGCTCATCTTTTGTCGGAAGAGCAGGATAGCTTATCGGTAGCTAACCGTCCCTCCATCCACATGACTGCAAAATGGCATGTGAATCGATCACGGTTTGGCATCAAGGTCGATCATGATTTGGCATCCATCTCCGATCACGA
>NZ_CBFFRK010000412.1:0-152 GCF_965644245.1 Erwinia sp. V71 | reverse complement strand
GCAGGATAGCTTATCGGTAGCTAACCGTCCCTCCATCCACATGACCAAGCGTTGCACTTATTATCTGAATTCGCGAGTGGGCCTTTTGCGATAAACCAGTATTTTGACAGACCTCTCAGTGACTCCCGCTTTTCTGCCCCGCGGTATCCGGC
>NZ_CBFFRK010000411.1:0-152 GCF_965644245.1 Erwinia sp. V71 | reverse complement strand
GTTCCGGCAGCCTTCAGTGGTCTTTGCAGAGTTAAGACAGACGGCTTAGCGTTGCACTTCGAACTTGAATCCGCCAGCCAGTATCAGGGCGAAGGTTGAACATCCGTTCCGGATACTGAAATGCCAGTTTGGTTTCAGAAAGACCCGAATAC
>NZ_CBFFRK010000410.1:0-152 GCF_965644245.1 Erwinia sp. V71 | reverse complement strand
ATTCAGGCAACCGTCTGTGGTGTTTGCAGAGCTAAGATTGGCGGCTTAGCGTTGCACTTCGGAGTTGAATCCGCCAGTGACTTAAAAGAATGCCCTGCCAGAAAGCGGGGCATTTTTATTTTAAAATACCAGCTCATGGCGGATAAACAATG
>NZ_CBFFRK010000409.1:0-152 GCF_965644245.1 Erwinia sp. V71 | reverse complement strand
TCGTGATCGGAGATGGATGCCAAATCATGATCGACCTTGATGCCAAACCGTGATCGATTCACATGCCATTTTGCAGTTTATGGTTATCGCAAGATCCATCTGGACTTGCGGGATAGCGGGCAACAGTGCGGAGTGAACAGAGTCTGGCGACT
>NZ_CBFFRK010000408.1:0-152 GCF_965644245.1 Erwinia sp. V71 | reverse complement strand
AAAGTAAGAAATAACCAGCGCGGGAAACGCGATCGAAATCGCCGGAATCACTGACCGGAATCATCGGAATACGCACCAGCCAACAGGGAGAATAAATTCAGTTTCCTTCTGTATTTAGTTAATTATCACCGGCATGCGTTATAATTAGCGCC
>NZ_CBFFRK010000407.1:0-152 GCF_965644245.1 Erwinia sp. V71 | reverse complement strand
TTCGTGGTCGAATTAAATCGGAAAGTGCGATCGGATTAAATCGGAATCAATGGTCGGTTTGGGTCGGAATACGCAGCTGGCATTAACCTGCGTCAGTTCAGGAAGTAAAAGACGTTTTCCATGGTAGCAAATCACGCACCCTGTTCACCGGC
>NZ_CBFFRK010000406.1:0-152 GCF_965644245.1 Erwinia sp. V71 | reverse complement strand
TTCGTGGTCGAATTAAATCGGAAAGTGCGATCGGATTAAATCGGAATCAATGGTCGGTTTGGGTCGGAATACGCAGCAAGAGCGGGCATCGTGAAAAGTCTATGTCAAAGAAAGGGTTATGTTCTCATAATTGACGATTAAATCGCACCTTC
>NZ_CBFFRK010000405.1:0-152 GCF_965644245.1 Erwinia sp. V71 | reverse complement strand
AAACAGAAACCTACTTCGCTCACCCATATGCTTCATGGGAGCGGGGGCTAAACGAGAACACTAATGGGCTGTTGAGGGGCGGATTCAACTCCGAAGTGCAACGCTAAGCCGCCAATCTTAGCTCTGCAAACACCACAGACGGTTGCCTGAAT
>NZ_CBFFRK010000404.1:0-152 GCF_965644245.1 Erwinia sp. V71 | reverse complement strand
CAGAACCGTACGGACTTACTATTCCGTACTTTCTGATGGGAAAAAACACCTTAAAATTCAGGTTTAAAACCACAACTGCGTATTCCGATGATTCCGGTCAGTGATTCCGGCGATTTCGATCGCGTTTCCCGCGCTGGTTATTTCTTACTTTA
>NZ_CBFFRK010000403.1:0-152 GCF_965644245.1 Erwinia sp. V71 | reverse complement strand
ACCATCACGTTCGATAATGGCGGGGAGTTTACTCAGCACAAAGAGATCGCAGCGGCCCTGGAAACAGAAACCTACTTGGCGGATTCAAGTTCGAAGTGCAACGCTAAGCCGTCTGTCTTAACTCTGCAAAGACCACTGAAGGCTGCCGGAAC
>NZ_CBFFRK010000402.1:0-153 GCF_965644245.1 Erwinia sp. V71 | reverse complement strand
ATCGTGATCGGAGATGGATGCCAAATCATGATCGACCTTGATGCCAAACCGTGATCGATTCACATGCCATTTTGCACGCTGCATCAACCGCAATATGCGCCTTCATACCAAAGTACCACTGATTTCCTTTACGGGTCTGGTGCATCTCCGGGT
>NZ_CBFFRK010000401.1:0-153 GCF_965644245.1 Erwinia sp. V71 | reverse complement strand
GAGCAGGATAGCTTATCGGTAGCTAACCGTCCCTTCATCCACATGACCAAGCGTTGCACTTATTATCTGAATTCGCGGCTTTCACAAATTCATCATTAAGTGCCTGCTTATTTCGACGCGGATGCTGTTTCATTTCTTTTACAGCAAGTGGGC
>NZ_CBFFRK010000400.1:0-153 GCF_965644245.1 Erwinia sp. V71 | reverse complement strand
TAAAGTAAGAAATAACCAGCGCGGGAAACGCGATCGAAATCGCCGGAATCACTGACCGGAATCATCGGAATACGCACTTGCCAGCTATTCCTCCCGCAAAAAACAGTTCCTCGACCGTATGGAGGTTCTCGTCCCATGGCACGATATCGTTGA
>NZ_CBFFRK010000399.1:0-153 GCF_965644245.1 Erwinia sp. V71 | reverse complement strand
CTTATCGGTAGTTAACCCTTCCTCCTACACTCTCCACAATCATGTCCGAGCGTTGCACTTATTATCTGAATTCGCGTCCTGCTCTTCCGACAAAAGATGAGCGAGTCACTATGAAATATCGGCAGCTAACCGAAGGGTTACGATACCAGATAG
>NZ_CBFFRK010000398.1:0-153 GCF_965644245.1 Erwinia sp. V71 | reverse complement strand
CTTATCGGTAGTTAACCCTTCCTCCTACACTCTCCACAATCATGTCCGAGCGTTGCACTTATTATCTGAATTCGCGACTTACTGTTTTTATGTCAGTCCCTGCTTTGCAGGAGAAAACGGTAAATCAGGCCGCCAAGAACGCCGCCTGCAAGC
>NZ_CBFFRK010000397.1:0-154 GCF_965644245.1 Erwinia sp. V71 | reverse complement strand
ACAATGTCATGAAGTGCGAATACCTGACTGAAACACCGGGATATTCAATCACCGCCAGGGTAATGATATGTAGTTGTTGCGTATTCCGACCCAAACCGACCATTGATTCCGATTTAATCCGATCGCACTTTCCGATTTAATTCGACCACGAATT
>NZ_CBFFRK010000396.1:0-154 GCF_965644245.1 Erwinia sp. V71 | reverse complement strand
GGGTTCCGGCAGCCTTCAGTGGTCTTTGCAGAGTGAAGACAGGCGGCTTAGCGTTGCACTTCGAACTTGAATCCGCCTTCATTGAATAATAAAGGCCAAATATTCACCAGTACAAAGTGATCGTATACGTTTTACAGAGAGATAATACAGCTCA
>NZ_CBFFRK010000395.1:0-154 GCF_965644245.1 Erwinia sp. V71 | reverse complement strand
CAAACGGCCTGTTACGGCAGTTTATCCCGAAGGGAACTGACCTGCGGACAGTGTCAGAAGAAGACTTACAGCACTACGGAAGGTGCGATTTAATCGGTGGGGTTCAGTGGAGTCCTTAGCTGTATTAGCCTTACCTTAGCTGAGCTGTATTATC
>NZ_CBFFRK010000394.1:0-154 GCF_965644245.1 Erwinia sp. V71 | reverse complement strand
GCTTGGTCATGTGGATGGAGGGACGGTTAGCTACCGATAAGCTATCCTGCTCTTCCGACAAAAGATGAGCGAGTCACAAAGATGAGCGAGTCACTATGAAATATCGGCAGCTAACCGAAGGGTTACGATACCAGATAGCCCTGTTGTGTGAAGA
>NZ_CBFFRK010000393.1:0-155 GCF_965644245.1 Erwinia sp. V71 | reverse complement strand
GATATGATGGTTATCAACTGCTCCGCAGCAGCAGCGACACACCTTTACGCTAAATACAAAAAAAATGTTGATGAAGGGTTCTTTGAGCCTGCGTCATCTGTACAGCAGACCATCAAGGAACGACAGTCTGACGTAAAGAATAAGGAAATCATTCA
>NZ_CBFFRK010000392.1:0-155 GCF_965644245.1 Erwinia sp. V71 | reverse complement strand
GAAAAAACGGTAACATTCCACACAGAAAAAAACAGGTACGGGTTGCAGCAACCTATCCTGCGATACAAACAGATACGTGCTCAGCAACTGGTTGAATCCAGGAATTTTACTGACGAGCAGAAAAAGAACCTTGTTCGAAGGGCAGAAAGTGCAAT
>NZ_CBFFRK010000391.1:0-155 GCF_965644245.1 Erwinia sp. V71 | reverse complement strand
ACTCGGACCAGGGCAGTCAGTACACAAGCCATGAGTGGCAGTCGTTCCTGAAATCACACGGCCTGGAGGGGAGCATGGGCCGTCGCGGTAACTGTCACGATAATGCGGTTGCAGAAAGCTTTTTCCAGTTGCTGAAACGCGAACGGATAAAGAAA
>NZ_CBFFRK010000390.1:0-155 GCF_965644245.1 Erwinia sp. V71 | reverse complement strand
TACACGCTTACTGATCTCTGTGAGGCTAATCTTCTCACCAAACAACAGGGCAATCTGGTATCGTAACCCTTCGGTTAGCTGCCGGTACTTCATGTTACTCGCTCATCTGTGGTAGGAAAAACGGGATAACTTATCGGTAGTTCGCGAATTCAGAT
>NZ_CBFFRK010000389.1:0-155 GCF_965644245.1 Erwinia sp. V71 | reverse complement strand
GGATCTCGGCCTGAGCATCTGACTGTTCTTTATTAGTGGATGAGTCCGGACCGTACTTCTTTATCCAGGCGTAAAGGATGTGGGTGGTGATATCGAGACGTGTTGCAACACTGGAAACAGAATGACCGCGATCAATAACCTGTTTGACTGCTTCA
>NZ_CBFFRK010000388.1:0-155 GCF_965644245.1 Erwinia sp. V71 | reverse complement strand
ATAGGTTGCTGCAACCCGTACCTGTTTTTTTCTGTGTGGAATGTTACCGTTTTTTCTCCGTAGTCAAGCAATCCGGTCTCTTTGATGTACCCTTCCAACTGATAAAGCTTACCAGCAGTCATAAGCCTGACATGCTGATCACTTTCATAAGCGTT
>NZ_CBFFRK010000387.1:0-155 GCF_965644245.1 Erwinia sp. V71 | reverse complement strand
GATGCGGACGTGGTCAATAACGTGATTGAAAACTGGCAGAAACTGCTGGATCAGGGCGTGGTGCCGCAGTTCCAGACCGCCCAGCAGGACACGCTGGACGCGTATCGTCAGCAGTCGCGCAATGTCACCCCGCCACTGAGCCGCGCGTTTGGCGC
>NZ_CBFFRK010000386.1:0-155 GCF_965644245.1 Erwinia sp. V71 | reverse complement strand
AGCAGTTTCTGCCAGTTTTCAATCACGTTATTGACCACGTCCGCATCCAGCGGACCCGGCGCCAGCTGCTTAAACTCTGCCAGCAGCGAACTCATGTTATCCAGAGACTTCTGTACAGAAGCCATATCAGCCGGGTCCACTGCTGCACCAGACTG
>NZ_CBFFRK010000385.1:0-155 GCF_965644245.1 Erwinia sp. V71 | reverse complement strand
TGAGAATTATAATGTTTTAAAAGACATCACCGTTATGCAACTTTGCCAGGAGATCCGCAAACGGAAGGCAATGTTTGACGAACTGGAAGAAGCGCTGGAAAGCGATGAACCTGAATGGTGTGTGAGTCAGGCTAATCCTGAAGAAAGGGATTTAA
>NZ_CBFFRK010000384.1:0-155 GCF_965644245.1 Erwinia sp. V71 | reverse complement strand
GGTATTCGCACTTCATGACATTGTTTATCCGCCATGAGCTGGTATTTTAAAATAAAAATGCCCCGCTTTCTGGCAGGACATTCTTTTAAGTCACTTACTGTTTTTATGTCAGTCCCTGCTTTGCAGGAGAAAACGGTAAATCAGGCCGCCAAGAA
>NZ_CBFFRK010000383.1:0-155 GCF_965644245.1 Erwinia sp. V71 | reverse complement strand
TTTCTGAAACCAAACTGGCATTTCAGTATCCGGAACGGATGTTCAACCTTCGCCCTGATACTGGCTTTCACAAATTCATCATTAAGTGCCTGCTTATTTCGACGCGGATGCTGTTTCATTTCTTTTACAGCAAGTGGGCCTTTTGCGATAAACCA
>NZ_CBFFRK010000382.1:0-155 GCF_965644245.1 Erwinia sp. V71 | reverse complement strand
AGCGACCGCCGCCAAAGGGGAAGTGGCCTTTAAAATCTATCTGCCACAGCCTGTTCGGGGCGTTGTGTTCAAAACGCCCCGGGGCCGGAATACCCGGTGCTGCGCCCGGCAGCAGGCCCTGGCGGGCCATCAGGTTATGGACGGTGCTGAAGGCA
>NZ_CBFFRK010000381.1:0-155 GCF_965644245.1 Erwinia sp. V71 | reverse complement strand
AGCGACCGCCGCCAAAGGGGAAGTGGCCTTTAAAATCTATCTGCCACAGCCTGTTCGGGGCGTTGTGTTCAAAACGCTCCGGGGCCGGAATACCCGGTGCTGCGCCCGGCAGCAGGCCCTGGCGGGCCATCAGGTTATGGACGGTGCTGAAGGCA
>NZ_CBFFRK010000380.1:0-155 GCF_965644245.1 Erwinia sp. V71 | reverse complement strand
TGCGTCCCCGACCGCACCACCATCATGAATTTCCGTCATTTTCTGGAGAAACATAACGCCGGTGAACAGGTGCTGGCCCTGATTAACCTTAAACTAAAGCAGGCAGGACTGATGATGCGTAAGGGGGTGATTATCGATGCCACCATCATCTCCGC
>NZ_CBFFRK010000379.1:0-155 GCF_965644245.1 Erwinia sp. V71 | reverse complement strand
TGCGTCCCCGACCGCACCACCATCATGAATTTCCGTCATTTTCTGGAGAAACATAACGCCGGTGAACAGGTGCTGGCACTGATTAACCTTAAACTAAAGCAGGCAGGACTGATGATGCGTAAGGGGGTGATTATCGATGCCACCATCATCTCCGC
>NZ_CBFFRK010000378.1:0-159 GCF_965644245.1 Erwinia sp. V71 | reverse complement strand
CGGGCATCGTGAAAAGTCTATGTCAAAGAAAGGGTTATGTTCTCATAATTGACGATTAAATCGCACCTTCCTTAATTGGCCTTACGCGAATTCAGATAATAAGTGCAACGCTCGGACATGATTGTGGAGAGTGTAGGAGGAAGGGTTAACTACCGATAA
>NZ_CBFFRK010000377.1:0-161 GCF_965644245.1 Erwinia sp. V71 | reverse complement strand
TGTTACTATACGATAGCGGTTTCCAAAAGTTGACAGGTTTGATTTTCTGAGGTAGCAATTGTCAGTGATGTCTACTGACGTAAACTGGTCGTGACGCAGACTTAGTGTTGTTGTACTCTTTGCCCTTTGGATGATTGATGGCAAAGATTGATGTGGTTTGT
>NZ_CBFFRK010000376.1:0-161 GCF_965644245.1 Erwinia sp. V71 | reverse complement strand
GTTCCGGCAGCCTTCAGTGGTCTTTGCAGAGTTAAGACAGGCGGCTTAGCGTTGCACTTCGAACTTGAATCCGCCCCGCCCAATACACTGAAAACGATAGATGAACGGCAATCATTGTAGTCATGAACAGAACTTTGAATGATTAAATCGCACCTTCCTTA
>NZ_CBFFRK010000375.1:0-163 GCF_965644245.1 Erwinia sp. V71 | reverse complement strand
ACTGAAAACGATAGATGAACGGCAATCATTGTAGTCATGAACAGAACTTTGAATGATTAAATCGCACCTTCCTTAAGATAAACCGCGTTGGCGGATTCAAGTTCGAAGTGCAACGCTAAGCCGCCTGTCTTAACTCTGCAAAGACCACTGAAGGCTGCCGGAA
>NZ_CBFFRK010000374.1:0-163 GCF_965644245.1 Erwinia sp. V71 | reverse complement strand
CTGAAAACGATAGATGAACGGCAATCATTGTAGTCATGAACAGAACTTTGAATGATTAAATCGCACCTTCCTTAGAGGCTAACAAGGGCTTCCCTGAGAGGATTAAATCCCTTTCTTCAGGATTAGCCTGACTCACACACCATTCAGGTTCATCGCTTTCCAG
>NZ_CBFFRK010000373.1:0-163 GCF_965644245.1 Erwinia sp. V71 | reverse complement strand
GGTTTAAGCAACCGTATTCTCAGCGCCACCAGGTAGATCTGAGACTGACGGGACAGATCAAACAGTTCTGGCTGGAGTCCGGTTGCGTTTATGGTTATCGCAAGATCCATCTGGACTTGCGGGATAGCGGGCAACAGTGCGGAGTGAACAGAGTCTGGCGACT
>NZ_CBFFRK010000372.1:0-164 GCF_965644245.1 Erwinia sp. V71 | reverse complement strand
ACAGCTCAGCTAAGGTAAGGCTAATACAGCTAAGGACTCCACTGAACCCCACCGATTAAATCGCACCTTCCTTAGCCAAAATACTTCGTCGCGAATTCAGATAATAAGTGCAACGCTTGGTCATGTGGATGGAGGGACGGTTAGCTACCGATAAGCTATCCTGC
>NZ_CBFFRK010000371.1:0-165 GCF_965644245.1 Erwinia sp. V71 | reverse complement strand
TATCGGTAGTTAACCCTTCCTCCTACACTCTCCACAATCATGTCCGAGCGTTGCACTTATTATCTGAATTCGCGTGGCTTATAATCATTTAGGGAAGGTGCGATTTAATCGTCAGTTATGAGAACATAACCCTTTCTTTGACATAGACTTTTCACGATGCCCGCT
>NZ_CBFFRK010000370.1:0-166 GCF_965644245.1 Erwinia sp. V71 | reverse complement strand
TACAGCTCAGCTAAGGTAAGGCTAATACAGCTAAGGACTCCACTGAACCCCACCGATTAAATCGCACCTTCCTTAATAATGGCGATGCGATGGCGCGAATTCAGATAATAAGTGCAACGCTTGGTCATGTGGATGGAGGGACGGTTAGCTACCGATAAGCTATCCT
>NZ_CBFFRK010000369.1:0-167 GCF_965644245.1 Erwinia sp. V71 | reverse complement strand
GCCTTCATACCAAAGTACCACTGATTTCCTTTACGGGTCTGGTGCATCTCCGGGTCACGTTGCCCGGATTTATTCTTTACAGAGCAGGGCGCGGAGATGATGGTGGCATCGATAATCACCCCCTTACGCATCATCAGTCCTGCCTGCTTTAGTTTAAGGTTAATCAG
>NZ_CBFFRK010000368.1:0-168 GCF_965644245.1 Erwinia sp. V71 | reverse complement strand
AGTTACGTACCAATCTGACAATTCTGATTCTGGAATTGTCAGATAAGTTCAAGGCGGATTCAACTCCGAAGTGCAACGTTAAGCCGCCAATCTTAGGGAAGGTGCGATTTAATCGGTGGGGTTCAGTGGAGTCCTTAGCTGTATTAGCCTTACCTTAGCTGAGCTGTA
>NZ_CBFFRK010000367.1:0-169 GCF_965644245.1 Erwinia sp. V71 | reverse complement strand
GGTTTAAGCAACCGTATTCTCAGCGCCACCAGGTAGATCTGAGACTGACGGGACAGATCAAACAGTTCTGGCTGGAGCCCGGTTGCGTTTATGGTGCGTATTCCGCTCTGAACGATCACGGATTGGCATCGAAGTTCGATCACAGTTTCGCATCTCTTCGATCAGCCGG
>NZ_CBFFRK010000366.1:0-172 GCF_965644245.1 Erwinia sp. V71 | reverse complement strand
CAATTGCTACCTCAGAAAATCAAACCTGTCAACTTTTGGAAACCGCTATCGTATAGTAACAGCCTGTTTATAAGAGGAATTACCGATGGCTACCACAGCAAAAAAAGTTGAGTTAACTAAATGGTTTAAGCCTGAGAATTATAATGTTTTAAAAGACATCACCGTTATGCAA
>NZ_CBFFRK010000365.1:0-172 GCF_965644245.1 Erwinia sp. V71 | reverse complement strand
GTCGGGTACGAGCATCAACAACGGCTGGTCTCTGCTCGATGGATACGGCGTCAGGTATCGGACTTCGCTTTTTACCATAGCCTTTGCGATAGCGGCGTTTACCCTGCCGGAGGAGCTTGTACAGCTCACCGCCCTCTGCTTTATCGCAGGTCACGTGCTGGTAAATCCACTC
>NZ_CBFFRK010000364.1:0-173 GCF_965644245.1 Erwinia sp. V71 | reverse complement strand
AGCTTATCGGTAGCTAACCGTCCCTCCATCCACATGACCAAGCGTTGCACTTATTATCTGAATTCGCGATGTTCCTGGAATTTATATAAGGGATATTGGGTCGTGACGCAGATTTAGTGGTAGTGGTTGATTGTCAGATACCAGCCGATGATCTTGTCGTGCATCTCTTCAGA
>NZ_CBFFRK010000363.1:0-175 GCF_965644245.1 Erwinia sp. V71 | reverse complement strand
AGCGGGCATCGTGAAAAGTCTATGTCAAAGAAAGGGTTATGTTCTCATAATTGACGATTAAATCGCACCTTCCCTAGACATAGCCTATTCTTTGTTCGTCCGCGAATTCAGATAATAAGTGCAACGCTCGGACATGATTGTGGAGAGTGTAGGAGGAAGGGTTAACTACCGATAA
>NZ_CBFFRK010000362.1:0-181 GCF_965644245.1 Erwinia sp. V71 | reverse complement strand
GTTCCGGCAGCCTTCAGTGGTCTTTGCAGAGTTAAGACAGGCGGCTTAGCGTTGCACTTCGAACTTGAATCCGCCATACAGCTAAGGACTCCACTGAACCCCACCGATTAAATCGCACCTTCCCTAAGGAAGGTGCGATTAATTCGATGGGAACCATTTTTTCGTCCTGTCATCGTATGGT
>NZ_CBFFRK010000361.1:0-182 GCF_965644245.1 Erwinia sp. V71 | reverse complement strand
GCAGAAAGTGCAATTAATCTGGAAATCGATATCAGTCTATCAACGGATGATCAAATCATTGAATCAATGCGCTACCTACTAAGGAAGGTGCGATTTAATCGGTGAGGTTCAGTGGAGTCCTTAGCTGTATTAGCCTTACCTTAGCTGAGCTGTATTATCTCTCTGTAAAACGTATACGCTCA
>NZ_CBFFRK010000360.1:0-184 GCF_965644245.1 Erwinia sp. V71 | reverse complement strand
GGGCTGAGGATCTGCATCACAATAGACGGCTTCCCCTGACCGGCAGGGAAAGGAGAAGGATTCAGGGACAGTTTCAGCCTGTTTATCCTGATTTTTCCGGGCACCTGAACGCAAAAAACCCCCAGCTTTCGCTGAGGGTTTTCGCTTATTTGATGCCTGGCAGTTCCCTACTCTCGCATGGGGA
>NZ_CBFFRK010000359.1:0-186 GCF_965644245.1 Erwinia sp. V71 | reverse complement strand
TGAGCGGCTTCTGCGGCCTGCGCGGCTTTCTTCGCTTTTGCACGGGCGATAGCGGCAGCAACAGCGGCTTTACGCGGATCGGCTTCTTCGCTCACTGGCGTAGTGCTTTCTTCGCTGCTGGTCGCCGGTGGCTCAGACTGAGCGGCTTCTGCGGCCTGCGCGGCTTTCTTCGCTTTTGCACGGGCG
>NZ_CBFFRK010000358.1:0-189 GCF_965644245.1 Erwinia sp. V71 | reverse complement strand
GAATTGGTAGACGCGCTAGCTTCAGGTGTTAGTGTTCTTACGGACGTGAGGGTTCAAGTCCCTCTCTTCGCACCAACACAGCAATAGCAGTACAGATTTTACAACGCGGTATGCGAAGGTGGCGGAATTGGTAGACGCGCTAGCTTCAGGTGTTAGTGTTCTTACGGACGTGAGGGTTCAAGTCCCTCT
>NZ_CBFFRK010000357.1:0-190 GCF_965644245.1 Erwinia sp. V71 | reverse complement strand
AGAAGTGAAACGCCGTAGCGCCGATGGTAGTGTGGGGTCTCCCCATGCGAGAGTAGGGAACTGCCAGGCATCAAATTATAAGGGTAGCGTTTACGCTACCCTTAAAAAATTAGTGTGCTGATATGGCTCAGTTGGTAGAGCGCACCCTTGGTAAGGGTGAGGTCCCCAGTTCGACTCTGGGTATCAGCAC
>NZ_CBFFRK010000356.1:0-193 GCF_965644245.1 Erwinia sp. V71 | reverse complement strand
TCTGTCAATGCTGTTTGCGATGGGCAATCTGGTTCGCGCTGCGCAACTGGCCGGAATAGCATAAATAATGTGCAAGACGCGAATTCAGATAATAAGTGCAACGCTTGGTCATGTGTATGGAGGGACGGTTAGCTACCGATAAGCTATCCTGCTCTTCCGACAAAAGATGAGCGAGTCACTATGAAATATCGGC
>NZ_CBFFRK010000355.1:0-197 GCF_965644245.1 Erwinia sp. V71 | reverse complement strand
ATCGGTAGTTAACCCTTCCTCCTACACTCTCCACAATCATGTCCGAGCGTTGCACTTATTATCTGAATTCGCGCCCTTGTTTTTGATATAATTCAAGATCTTTAATTTTCATTTGTGCATCGCGAATTCAGATAATAAGTGCAACGCTTGGTCATGTGGATGAAGGGACGGTTAGCTACCGATAAGCTATCCTGCTC
>NZ_CBFFRK010000354.1:0-201 GCF_965644245.1 Erwinia sp. V71 | reverse complement strand
TCCGTAGCTCAGCTGGATAGAGTACTCGGCTACGAACCGAGCGGTCGGAGGTTCGAATCCTCCCGGATGCACCATTCAAAAACAATTGCTAAAGTTAGCTGTCATTCCTCGTAAGTGATTTCCCCAATGCATCCGTAGCTCAGCTGGATAGAGTACTCGGCTACGAACCGAGCGGTCGGAGGTTCGAATCCTCCCGGATGC
>NZ_CBFFRK010000353.1:0-202 GCF_965644245.1 Erwinia sp. V71 | reverse complement strand
GATTACGGAGCCTGTGGACGTGGTGTTTGCCGATGCCGGATACCGCGGGGCAGAAAAGCGGGAGTCACTGAGAGGTCCGCGAATTCAGATAATAAGTGCAACGCTTGGTCATGTGGATGGAGGGGCGGTTAGCTACCGATAAGCTATCCTGCTCTTCCGACAAAAGATGAGCGAGTCACTATGAAATATCGGCAGCTAACCG
>NZ_CBFFRK010000352.1:0-202 GCF_965644245.1 Erwinia sp. V71 | reverse complement strand
AGGATAGCTTATCGGTAGCTAACCGTCCCTCCATCCACATGACCAAGCGTTGCACTTATTATCTGAATTCGCGGTTATTTCTTTATTAATAAATAAATCCCAGTGCCATTTATTATTTGAAATACTGAAGGGCGGATTCAAGTTCGAAGTGCAACGCTAAGCCGCCTGTCTTAACTCTGCAAAGACCACTGAAGGCTGCCGG
>NZ_CBFFRK010000351.1:0-202 GCF_965644245.1 Erwinia sp. V71 | reverse complement strand
AGGATAGCTTATCGGTAGCTAACCGTCCCTCCATCCACATGACCAAGCGTTGCACTTATTATCTGAATTCGCGTACAACCCATTTGGAATGATATATGAATACATTAAAAAATTTTACCATACGTGCGGTGATGCTGTGGATACTCGGCCTGTTTTGTTTGTTATGGCTGTGTGTCGGTCTTTACAGCGTTTATTCCCTGAA
>NZ_CBFFRK010000350.1:0-203 GCF_965644245.1 Erwinia sp. V71 | reverse complement strand
CTGAAAACGATAGATGAACGGCAATCATTGTAGTCATGAACAGAACTTTGAATGATTAAATCGCACCTTCCTTAGTTTGTTCATTAAATGCAAATTAAGTTGAGTGCGAACATATTCCACAATGATGCTGGCGGATTCAACTCCGAAGTGCAACGCTAAGCCGCCAATCTTAGCTCTGCAAACACCACAGACGGTTGCCTGAA
>NZ_CBFFRK010000349.1:0-209 GCF_965644245.1 Erwinia sp. V71 | reverse complement strand
GAGTCCATGTTCGCGAAAGTGTCCATGGTAGAAAACACGGGCAAAAATAAAAGACGGTCTGGATGAGACGCTTACCACCATTTCATGGCTGGATGTCTTTGCTCCCTCCCCCATGAAATGGGGAGGCTGGGGTGGGGGAGCAAACGACTCCGATGCTGAGTTGCCAGCTCCCCCTCCCTGACCCTCCCCCACGAGGTTGTACGGTCCGG
>NZ_CBFFRK010000348.1:0-210 GCF_965644245.1 Erwinia sp. V71 | reverse complement strand
GAATAATAAAGGCCAAATATTCACCAGTACAAAGTGATCGTATACGTTTTACAGAGAGATAATACAGCTCAGCTAAGCTAAGGCTAATACAGCTAAGGACTCCACTGAACCCCACCGATTAAATCGCACCTTCCTTAAGGAAGGTGCGATTAATTCGATGGGAACCATTTTTTCGTCCTGTCATCGTATGGTAAATGAACAAAGAACCGC
>NZ_CBFFRK010000347.1:0-211 GCF_965644245.1 Erwinia sp. V71 | reverse complement strand
AAGACCACTGAAGGCTGCCGGAACCCGAGGCATTTTCTTGGCCTGCTGTTCAGTGCTCCCTGATACTTGCGGAGCTCGTCATCCGTCACTGCTGTCAGGTCAGTTCCTTTGGGGATAAACTGCCTCAACAGCCCATTAGTGAAGGTGCGATTAATTCGATGGGAACCATTTTTTCGTCCTGTCATCGTATGGTAAATGAACAAAGAACCGC
>NZ_CBFFRK010000346.1:0-212 GCF_965644245.1 Erwinia sp. V71 | reverse complement strand
AGCTGCCGATATTTCATAGTGACTCGCTCATCTTTTGTCGGAAGAGCAGGATAGCTTATCGGTAGCTAACCGTCCCTTCATCCACATGACCAAGCGTTGCACTTATTATCTGAATTCGCGTCAAAGTGTGTTATCTGTTTGGCGGATTCAAGTTCGAAGTGCAACGCTAAGCCGCCTGTCTTAACTCTGCAAAGACCACTGAAGGCTGCCGG
>NZ_CBFFRK010000345.1:0-213 GCF_965644245.1 Erwinia sp. V71 | reverse complement strand
GAAAATGACGGAAATTCATGATGGTGGTGCGGTCGGGGACGCAGCAGTCGATACCGGAGAACTGACGAAATGGCAGCATGTCATGGAGGGCATCTTCGGCAGCGCTGTCACTGAGGTCAAACCAGAGTTGCAGGCAGTGAATGCGCAGCATGAGCAACAGGGGAAAAGGTCTGCGTCCCCGTCGGGACGAGGGATAGCAGGGAAGCAGCATAT
>NZ_CBFFRK010000344.1:0-216 GCF_965644245.1 Erwinia sp. V71 | reverse complement strand
GCGGTTCTTTGTTCATTTACCATACGATGACAGGACGAAAAAATGGTTCCCATCGAATTAATCGCACCTTCCTTAGTTCACCTTTTTCATCCGGGATAGTTTTGTTATTTTGGTAGCGAAGTAAGTTGATATTGATACAAAGGCGCGAATTCAGATAATAAGTGCAACGCTCGGACATGATTGTGGAGAGTGTAGGAGGAAGGGTTAACTACCGAT
>NZ_CBFFRK010000343.1:0-217 GCF_965644245.1 Erwinia sp. V71 | reverse complement strand
AAAACGTATACGATCACTTTGTACTGGTGAATATTTGGCCTTTATTATTCAATGAATGGCAAAGAATAACCTCATCTGGCGGATTCAAGTTCGAAGTGCAACGCTAAGCCGCCTGTCTTAACTCTGCAAAGACCACTGAAGGCTGCCGGAACCCGAGGCATTTTCTTGGCCTGCTGTTCAGTGCTCCCTGATACTTGCGGAGCTCGTCATCCGTCAC
>NZ_CBFFRK010000342.1:0-225 GCF_965644245.1 Erwinia sp. V71 | reverse complement strand
CTTACTGACGCCTACACGCTTACTGATCTCTGTGAGGCTAATCTTCTCACCAAACAACAGGGCAATCTGGTATCGTATGCCCTCGGTTAACTGCCGGTACTTCATGTTACTCGCTCATCTGTGGTAGGAAAAACGGGATAACTTATCGGTAGTTCGCGAATTCAGATAATAAGTGCAACGCTTGGTCATGTGGATGGAGGGACGGTTAGCTACCGATAAGCTATC
>NZ_CBFFRK010000341.1:0-227 GCF_965644245.1 Erwinia sp. V71 | reverse complement strand
CGCTTTTCTGCCCCGCGGTATCCGGCATCGGCAAACACCACGTCCACAGGCTCCGTAATCAGATTTTCCGCCTGATTAAGGTCATGCTCATTTGCTGCGGTGGTGACCACTTTTTCAGTCAGGCCTGTCGCTGCATCAACCGCAATATGCGCCTTCATACCAAAGTACCACTGATTTCCTTTACGGGTCTGGTGCATCTCCGGGTCACGTTGCCCGGATTTATTCTT
>NZ_CBFFRK010000340.1:0-228 GCF_965644245.1 Erwinia sp. V71 | reverse complement strand
GTTCTCATAATTGACGATTAAATCGCACCTTCCTTAAGACAGGCGGCTTAGCGTTGCACTTCGAACTTGAATCCGCCATCCGGGCTTATACAGAACAACGCTTTTTTGAAAAGTTATCGAAAGCACTGGAAAAATGCAAGGCAGATAAGGTGGTTAAGGAAGGTGCGATTTAATCATTCAAAGTTCTGTTCATGACTACAATGATTGCCGTTCATCTATCGTTTTCAG
>NZ_CBFFRK010000339.1:0-228 GCF_965644245.1 Erwinia sp. V71 | reverse complement strand
ATTCGTGGTCGAATTAAATCGGAAAGTGCGATCGGATTAAATCGGAATCAATGGTCGGTTTGGGTCGGAATACGCACACGATCCAACACAGTTGTGTCTCTGGGACGACCTCCTTTTGTACCGAATACAACGCGAATTTTTTCGTTACCATTGAGCGCGAATTCAGATAATAAGTGCAACGCTTGGTCATGTGGATGGAGGGACGGTTAGCTACCGATAAGCTATCCT
>NZ_CBFFRK010000338.1:0-229 GCF_965644245.1 Erwinia sp. V71 | reverse complement strand
CAAAGAACATTGTCCTGAACGCACTGCTGATGGCTGTATGGCGGCGTAATCCCCAAAAACAGGTGCTGGTTCACTCGGACCAGGGCAGTCAGTACACAAGCCATGAGTGGCAGTCGTTCCTGAAATCACACGGCCTGGAGGGGAGCATGAGCCGTCGCGGTAACTGTCACGATAATGCGGTTGCAGAAAGCTTTTTCCAGTTGCTGAAACGCGAACGGATAAAGAAAAA
>NZ_CBFFRK010000337.1:0-230 GCF_965644245.1 Erwinia sp. V71 | reverse complement strand
CAGGATAGCTTATCGGTAGCTAACCGTCCCTCCATCCACATGACCAAGCGTTGCACTTATTATCTGAATTCGCGCAGCTGATTTGACTGAAAGTATGAAAAAAAATGGATGGGCAGGGGATCCAATTGATGTTGTCAGAATGAGTGATGGTAAATTAAGGAAGGTGCGATTAATTCGATGGGAACCATTTTTTCGTCCTGTCATCGTATGGTAAATGAACAAAGAACCGC
>NZ_CBFFRK010000336.1:0-232 GCF_965644245.1 Erwinia sp. V71 | reverse complement strand
CATTCATTGAATAATAAAGGCCAAATATTCACCAGTACAAAGTGATCGTATACGTTTTACAGAGAGATAATACAGCTAAGGTAAGGCTAATACAGCTAAGGACTCCACTGAACCCCACCGATTAAATCGCACCTTCCCTAACCCTCCCCCATTACATTGTACGGTCCGGGGACATTGCAGACAGGTGTTCGGGGACATGGTGAACACTTTTTAACATCCTTTACCCATGGTG
>NZ_CBFFRK010000335.1:0-234 GCF_965644245.1 Erwinia sp. V71 | reverse complement strand
TTTGATGCCTGGCAGTTCCCTACTCTCGCATGGGGAGACCCCACACTACCATCGGCGCTACGGCGTTTCACTTCTGAGTTCGGCATGGGGTCAGGTGGGACCACCGCGCTGTTGCCGCCAGGCAAATTCTTTATTTGCCGAACTCTTGCCATATAACTGGTGCTGATACCCAGAGTCGAACTGGGGACCTCACCCTTACCAAGGGTGCGCTCTACCAACTGAGCCATATCAGCA
>NZ_CBFFRK010000334.1:0-245 GCF_965644245.1 Erwinia sp. V71 | reverse complement strand
GCATCCGGGAGGATTCGAACCTCCGACCGCTCGGTTCGTAGCCGAGTACTCTATCCAGCTGAGCTACGGATGCATTGCAAATTCTTGTATAACACAGGGTGCCAACTACTCACCGTGATATCGACTGCTAACACGATATCGTTTACTACCAGTATTCTCTGAGAGTGAGAATGGTGCATCCGGGAGGATTCGAACCTCCGACCGCTCGGTTCGTAGCCGAGTACTCTATCCAGCTGAGCTACGGA
>NZ_CBFFRK010000333.1:0-247 GCF_965644245.1 Erwinia sp. V71 | reverse complement strand
GCAGGATAGCTTATCGGTAGCTAACCGTCCCTCCATCCACATGACCAAGCGTTGCACTTATTATCTGAATTCGCGAAATTCAGTCATGTCAATGAAGCGATATTTTCTATTTAGATCTCGAGCGAATATAATTCCAGTGTAATCGTAATCTATAGTATCCAACAACAACATACCTAAGGAAGGTGCGATTTAATCATTCAAAGTTCTGTTCATGACTACAATGATTGCCGTTCATCTATCGTTTTCA
>NZ_CBFFRK010000332.1:0-248 GCF_965644245.1 Erwinia sp. V71 | reverse complement strand
TTCTTTGAGCCTGCGTCATCTGTACAGCAGACCATCAAGGAACGACAGTCTGACGTAAAGAATAAGGAAATCATTCAGTGGGTGGTTCATGCGGTCAAGATAGGTCGTTCCACCTGTCTGATTGCAATGGAATATGAAAGCCGTTGGGTGCATGTTATTCATCAGGTTCGCAAAGGAGATGTTCAGGGGTTTGTAGAACGTCTTAATACCCGACTGGTCAACGGTATGGAATGGCTGGGCGCTGATTA
>NZ_CBFFRK010000331.1:0-249 GCF_965644245.1 Erwinia sp. V71 | reverse complement strand
TTCCGGCAGCCTTCAGTGGTCTTTGCAGAGTTAAGACAGGCGGCTTAGCGTTGCACTTCGAACTTGAATCCGCCAATTGGCTCCTCTGACTGGGATCGCCTTTGCCAGTAACTGGCTAATAAATAAGCTAAACCTGAATACTCTTTCTGTCAAGACCACCATTATGACCCCCTCTAAGGAAGGTGCGATTTAATCGGTGGGGTTCAGTGGAGTCCTTAGCTGTATTAGCCTTACCTTAGCTGAGCTGTA
>NZ_CBFFRK010000330.1:0-250 GCF_965644245.1 Erwinia sp. V71 | reverse complement strand
CTTGCCATTACGGTCATTTTCCGGATACGGACGATTGACCTATTTTGCCCTAAAGTTCCTGTTGTTACGAGCTTATCCGCGAATTCAGATAATAAGTGCAACGCTTGGTCATGTAGATGGAAGGACGGTTAGCCGCTGATAAGCTATCCAGCCCTTCCGACCAAAGATGAGCGAGTCGCGAATTCAGATAATAAGTGCAACGCTTGGTCATGTGGATGGAGGGACGGTTAGCTACCGATAAGCTATCCTG
>NZ_CBFFRK010000329.1:0-251 GCF_965644245.1 Erwinia sp. V71 | reverse complement strand
CAGGATAGCTTATCGGTAGCTAACCGTCCCTCCATCCACATGACCAAGCGTTGCACTTATTATCTGAATTCGCGAAGGAACCTCACAATGTAGTCTGCCCATCATATAGTGAGATGATTTCAGCCCACAAAATTTAGCTAAAGCTTGATTAGCATAAAGAATTCTTCCCTGGTTGTTGGCGGATTCAACTCCGAAGTGCAACGCTAAGCCGCCAATCTTAGCTCTGCAAACACCACAGACGGTTGCCTGAA
>NZ_CBFFRK010000328.1:0-252 GCF_965644245.1 Erwinia sp. V71 | reverse complement strand
AGCGGGCATCGTGAAAAGTCTATGTCAAAGAAAGGGTTATGTTCTCATAATTGACGATTAAATCGCACCTTCCTTAGGTTGTTGTTTGTACAGCGGCAAATCGGTAGATTGAGTAATTGGATTGAATGATTCAGCCCACTTACACGAACTGTACATAGCATAATAAATCAAGGACAAGGCGGATTCAAGTTCGAAGTGCAACGCTAAGCCGCCTGTCTTAACTCTGCAAAGACCACTGAAGGCTGCCGGAAC
>NZ_CBFFRK010000327.1:0-253 GCF_965644245.1 Erwinia sp. V71 | reverse complement strand
TGAATCGCCACGGGTTTAACAGACACCTCGGAGTCATTTAAGATGACTTAAAGAGAGGTGCCCATGAGCGGTAAACGTTATCCCGAAGAGTTTAAAATTGAAGCAGTCAAACAGGTTATTGATCGCGGTCATTCTGTTTCCAGTGTTGCAACACGTCTCGATATCACCACCCACAGCCTTTACGCCTGGATAAAGAAGTACGGTCCGGACTCATCCACTAATAAAGAACAGTCAGATGCTCAGGCCGAGATCC
>NZ_CBFFRK010000326.1:0-273 GCF_965644245.1 Erwinia sp. V71 | reverse complement strand
CGGTTCTTTGTTCATTTACCATACGATGACAGGACGAAAAAATGGTTCCCATCGAATTAATCGCACCTTCCTTAATGCGTCAGCTGGCGCAATTGCGTGAGCGCCAGCAGATATTATGGCGCGAGTTATATCATTTCCTGCTGGGTAAAGAGACAGGCGGCGAATTGCCGCTCAGCAGTGTCTCTGTTGTTGATTGCTAGGGAAGGTGCGATTTAATCGTCAATTATGAGAACATAACCCTTTCTTTGACATAGACTTTTCACGATGCCCGCT
>NZ_CBFFRK010000325.1:0-274 GCF_965644245.1 Erwinia sp. V71 | reverse complement strand
GTTCTTTGTTCATTTACCATACGATGACAGGACGAAAAAATGGTTCCCATCGAATTAATCGCACCTTCCCTAAGTCATAATTAAAATAAGGGAAGGCAGAGGGATAATTGCGAAGCATTTTTATTAATTGGTAGAGATATGTTCTGAATTTAACATGCCTGACATCAATCTTAGAAATGTATATTCATTTTACAAAGAGGTCGTGACGCAGATTTAGTGGTAGTGGTTGATTGTCAGATACCAGCCGATGATCTTGTCGTGCATCTCTTCAGAC
>NZ_CBFFRK010000324.1:0-275 GCF_965644245.1 Erwinia sp. V71 | reverse complement strand
CTGAAAACGATAGATGAACGGCAATCATTGTAGTCATGAACAGAACTTTGAATGATTAAATCGCACCTTCCTTAGTTATTCTTAAAAAACCGACAGTGTTAAAATATTGTTTCCGTTAGGTAGAGATTGTGTTTATAGCACTAAAAGTTTAAATTTACTCTTGACGAAAGACTGAATAATGAAATAACTTAAGGAAGTTGCGATTAATTCGATGGGAACCATTTTTTCGTCCTGTCATCGTATGGTAAATGAACAAAGAACCGCCCAAAACACTG
>NZ_CBFFRK010000323.1:0-277 GCF_965644245.1 Erwinia sp. V71 | reverse complement strand
GTTCCGGCAGCCTTCAGTGGTCTTTGCAGAGTTAAGACAGGCGGCTTAGCGTTGCACTTCGAACTTGAATCCGCCAGGCGTAATCTTTATATAAAAACAGCGCAATCAGCTGCAACAGCGCAATGGACAGGCCGATACTGGCTGCGCGTGATAATACTGAACGCAGGGAAGCGCGTGCGGTTTTGATGCGTACGCAAAACAGGTCGTGACGCAGACTTAGTGTTGTTGTACTCTTTGCCCTTTGGATGATTGATGGCAAAGATTGATGTGGTTTGTC
>NZ_CBFFRK010000322.1:0-278 GCF_965644245.1 Erwinia sp. V71 | reverse complement strand
CCGGCAGCCTTCAGTGGTCTTTGCAGAGTTAAGACAGGCGGCTTAGCGTTGCACTTCGAACTTGAATCCGCCCAGTAGACTGTAATGGTCGCGGGATTAGCGGCAGCAGTTAAAGTAAATTTTGCCGGTGTAATGGAGGTGCTACCTCCAGGGATGGGAGATATAGTCGTTTCTCCTTTTTTTATTTTCACCGGGGCAATGATTAAGGAAGGTGCGATTTAATCATTCAAAGTTCTGTTCATGACTACAATGATTGCCGTTCATCTATCGTTTTCAGT
>NZ_CBFFRK010000321.1:0-278 GCF_965644245.1 Erwinia sp. V71 | reverse complement strand
ATTCAGGCAACCGTCTGTGGTGTTTGCAGAGCTAAGATTGGCGGCTTAGCGTTGCACTTCGGAGTTGAATCCGCCAATGACTCCCAGAATATTATTTTCATTGTGTACGACGATATATTTCTTCTTCCCTTTCATACAGGCATTCACTGTTGTCAGACTGTCAAGAGGATGACGTAGTGAAAAATTATCTTTCAGTTTACAGTGGTTAAGGAAGGTGCGATTAATTCGATGGGAACCATTTTTTCGTCCTGTCATCGTATGGTAAATGAACAAAGAAC
>NZ_CBFFRK010000320.1:0-287 GCF_965644245.1 Erwinia sp. V71 | reverse complement strand
CAGCTCAGCTAAGGTAAGGCTAATACAGCTAAGGACTCCACTGAACCCCACCGATTAAATCGCACCTTCCCTAAATCCTGGTTCATCGTCAGTGCGGCGAAACCGATATTGATGCGGTCAAAGAAGGCAATAAAGTAAGCAAACATCACGAAAGGGACAATTCGCCATGTTATTTTCTTGAGGGTAATCCGCGAATTCAGATAATAAGTACAACGCTTGGTCATGTGGATGGAGGGACGGTTAGCTACCGATAAGCTATCCTGCTCTTCCGACAAAAGATGAGCGAG
>NZ_CBFFRK010000319.1:0-306 GCF_965644245.1 Erwinia sp. V71 | reverse complement strand
GTTCCGGCAGCCTTCAGTGGTCTTTGCAGAGTGAAGACAGGCGGCTTAGCGTTGCACTTCGAACTTGAATCCGCCCATCACTCCGCCCAGCGTTGCAATACAGCACAGACGGTAAACATAGCGGGCATTACAACGGGCATCGTTAAACATCAGATACCCCCTGTTGTTGTCGCGGCATCTCAGCGTGGTTATCGCAGGAAACCGCCAGCCCCCCACGGGCAATATTATCTAAGGAAGGTGCGATTAATTCGATGGGAACCATTTTTTCGTCCTGTCATAGTATGGTAAATGAACAAAGAACCGCCC
>NZ_CBFFRK010000318.1:0-307 GCF_965644245.1 Erwinia sp. V71 | reverse complement strand
TACGATACCAGATTGCCCTGTTGTTTGGTGAGAAGATTAGCCTCACAGAGATCAGTAAGCGTGTAGGCGTCAGTAAGTCCACGGTCTCCCGTGAGGTCAGGCGGAACGGGATAGCTGGCGATTATTCGGCAGCAGAAGCACAGCGGTTAAGTGAAGCCCGGCGGCGGGCGGCAGCCAAGTACTCCATCAACCCGGACACCGTGCTTTACGTTGAGACAGGGCTGTGCTGGAAGTGGAGTCCGGAGCAGATCAGCGCCGTCTGTAAGCGCATTGGCAGTCCCGTCAGCCATGAGTGGATTTACCAGCA
>NZ_CBFFRK010000317.1:0-309 GCF_965644245.1 Erwinia sp. V71 | reverse complement strand
AGGATAGCTTATCGGTAGCTAACCGTCCCTCCATCCACATGACCAAGCGTTGCACTTATTATCTGAATTCGCGCAGTCCGGCAGCACGGTATTAAAGCTGTACTGCGGAATAAAGCCGAAAGTGAAGCTGAGATGCGCCAGAATATTGCCCAGCGACTGGTCGGAATAACGTGAAGTTTCTGTTGCGGTGACCGGATAATACTGAGCGATGGTATCGCGCAGTTCGCCAAACCACTGCCTGCAACTCTGGTTTGACCTCAGTGACAGCGCTGCCGAAGATGCCCTCCATGACATGCTGCCATTTCGTCA
>NZ_CBFFRK010000316.1:0-312 GCF_965644245.1 Erwinia sp. V71 | reverse complement strand
CGCAAGTGTCTCGGATTCAGGCAACCGTCTGTGGTGTTTGCAGAGCTAAGATTGGCGGCTTAGCGTTGCACTTCGGAATTGAATCCGCCGAACGGTTATGGCAGGCGTTACACGACACGATAACGCGAAATCATCAGTGCCGCTCAATGTGGCAACTGTTGAAAAAAGTTCGCCATTTTATGGAAACCGCCAGTCCGTTCCCCGGAGGGGGACATGGTCTGGCAAAAGTGTAGCGGTATTAGGGAAGGTGCGATTAATTCGATGGGAACCATTTTTTCGTCCTGTCATCGTATGGTAAATGAACAAAGAACC
>NZ_CBFFRK010000315.1:0-314 GCF_965644245.1 Erwinia sp. V71 | reverse complement strand
AGGATAGCTTATCGGTAGCTAACCGTCCCTCCATCCACATGACCAAGCGTTGCACTTATTATCTGAATTCGCGATACAGCTAAGGACTCCACTGAACCCCACCGATTAAATCGCACCTTCCTTAGTACAGGTCTGGTACTGGGGCATGCTTTCCAGAATGACTGGGGATTTTTGGCTGGCTTTATTGCCTTTGTGATCGCCATTGTCTGGTTAGCGAACCGAAATCTGAATCGGGCAGAACGCGAATTCAGATAATAAGTGCAACGCTTGGTCATGTGGATGGAGGGACGGTTAGCTACCGATAAGCTATCCTG
>NZ_CBFFRK010000314.1:0-317 GCF_965644245.1 Erwinia sp. V71 | reverse complement strand
GTTCCGGCAGCCTTCAGTGGTCTTTGCAGAGTTAAGACAGGCGGCTTAGCGTTGCACTTCGAACTTGAATCCGCCCGGTAGGGATCGGGGAAAAGGAGTGACAGTCAAAAATATCGTCAAACTGCGGTTTCTGGATTAAGGCAATATCAATCAACCCGGCATGCAGGCTGTCTTCTAAATTACTGGAATCGGATACTGTAAGACGTAATTCAATATCCGGATAACGACGATGCAGCGCCAGAATTAAGGAAGGTGCGATTTAATCATTCAAAGTTCTGTTCATGACTACAATGATTGCCGTTCATCTATCGTTTTCA
>NZ_CBFFRK010000313.1:0-321 GCF_965644245.1 Erwinia sp. V71 | reverse complement strand
GGCTGATCGAAGAGATGCGAAACTGTGATCGAACTTCGATGCCAATCCGTGATCGTTCAGAGCGGAATACGCATGCATCACTCGGGGAATAATGATCCTATGGCCGAACATTACGATTTTTCGGAAGAGATTCTGAAAGAAGAATTGACACTCAAGCGGCAGGCGTTCACTGCACATGAAGATAGTATCATGGCTCAGGTGGCTATAATAAAACGCCGGTCATTATCATAAAGGGAGGTGAATATGGCTAAGGAAGGTGCGATTTAATCGTCAATTATGAGAACATAACTCTTTCTTTGACATAGACTTTTCACGATGCCC
>NZ_CBFFRK010000312.1:0-325 GCF_965644245.1 Erwinia sp. V71 | reverse complement strand
TGAAAACGATAGATGAACGGCAATCATTGTAGTCATGAACAGAACTTTGAATGATTAAATCGCACCTTCCCTAACCGAAATCATGATGATAATCTGACAACGGAAAGGCTTCAGGATCAGCGCGTTCATTTTAATGACCTGGCACAAGAAGGCTGGGGGACAGGGTCAATAACACGCCTTGGGTATTTAACATTTAGCCGAACGTTTATGGATAAAAAGTTAACCTGGCGTGCAGGGTTAATGAATTATCAGCCGCGAATTCAGATAATAAGTGCAACGCTCGGACATGATTGTGGAGAGTGTAGGAGGAAGGGTTAACTACCGA
>NZ_CBFFRK010000311.1:0-325 GCF_965644245.1 Erwinia sp. V71 | reverse complement strand
GTTCTTTGTTCATTTACCATACGATGACAGGACGAAAAAATGGTTCCCATCGAATTAATCGCACCTTCCTTAACCACCCTTTATCTGTCAGCCAATATCTCCATAATCTTTGTTAACACAGATAAACATTGCGCCTCCCCGCTGACACACACTTTATGTGATAAACTGGTCCAGAATTGAACACCCGGAATGATCCCGTATCAGGGTATTTTATCCCGCGCTGACCAGGACAAAATCCGTTAAAAATGGGGTCGTGACGCAGATTTAGTGGTAGTGGTTGATTGTCAGATACCAGCCGATGATCTTGTCGTGCATCTCTTCAGAC
>NZ_CBFFRK010000310.1:0-333 GCF_965644245.1 Erwinia sp. V71 | reverse complement strand
CCTTTACGCCTGGATAAAGAAGTACGGTCCGGACTCATCCACTAATAAAGAACAGTCAGATGCTCAGGCCGAGATCCGCCGACTCCAGAAGGAGTTGAAGCGGGTTACTGACGAACGGGACATATTAAAAAAAGCCGCGGCGTACTTCGCAAAGCTGTCCGACTGAGGTACGCCTTTATTCGTGACAACTCCCGTTGCTGGCCTGTTCGTCTGCTCTGCAGGGTGCTGGATGTTCATCCCAGTGGCTTTTACGCCTGGTTTAAGCAACCGTATTCTCAGCGCCACCAGGTAGATCTGAGACTGACGGGACAGATCAAACAGTTCTGGCTGGAG
>NZ_CBFFRK010000309.1:0-335 GCF_965644245.1 Erwinia sp. V71 | reverse complement strand
GTGTATACGGCAACGTATCAAGGGTTCGAATCCCTTCCTCACCGCCATATTCGAAGAGAATGCCTGAACTCACGTTCGGCATTTTTTTTTGCCCGGAACCCGTGGAGGAAGGGTGAAAAGCCCTGGCCTCAAGGGTTCGACAAAACGGCGTGACCGTTTTGCAGCGCCAGAGGCGCTGAATCCCTTCCGTTCCATATTAACAAAACTAAATTCGCATTCCGCTTTCATTACCAGCCGCAACCAGAAACAGATAAAAATTTAAGGGCGGATTCAAGTTCGAAGTGCAACGCTAAGCCGCCTGTCTTAACTCTGCAAAGACCACTGAAGGCTGCCGG
>NZ_CBFFRK010000308.1:0-345 GCF_965644245.1 Erwinia sp. V71 | reverse complement strand
GTAGGGGAACCTGCGGTTGGATCACCTCCTTACCTAAGTGAATCATTCCCGCGAAGTGCTCACACAGATTGTCTGATAGAAAATGTAACGAGCAGAACGGCTGCGAAGCCGACACATATGTGTCCCCTTCGTCTAGCGGTTAGGACTCCGCCCTTTCACGGCGGCAACAGGGGTTCGAATCCCCTAGGGGACGCCAGCTGCTGGTATGTGGGTGAAAGACACAGACCGATGTATCTTAAAGATGACTTACGAGTCATGTTTAAGATATTGCTCTTTAACAATCCGGAACAAGCTGAAAATTGAAACGACATGTCGTTTTATTCTCCGCATAAATGAGAATAAAGA
>NZ_CBFFRK010000307.1:0-368 GCF_965644245.1 Erwinia sp. V71 | reverse complement strand
ATCGGTAGTTAACCCTTCCTCCTACACTCTCCACAATCATGTCCGAGCGTTGCACTTATTATCTGAATTCGCGCTGTAGTGATTTATTATTAGCACTATCAGTCAACGCAAATATCCGCATGATTTTGACTCAGGTCAAGGCGGCTATTCTACTTTCGGACAAATACGCCAAGACCAGATCAAAAACAGAAGAGGGAAACAGATAGCCATTGTTAGCTGGCCTTTGTTTTTAATAGTAATTACGTTTAACCCGGCATACCCTGCTTCAGAAATGGTGTTTATATTTTTATATCTTCGCGAATTCAGATAATAAGTGCAACGCTTGGTCATGTGGATGGAGGGACGGTTAGCTACCGATAAGCTATCCT
>NZ_CBFFRK010000306.1:0-375 GCF_965644245.1 Erwinia sp. V71 | reverse complement strand
AGGATAGCTTATCGGTAGCTAACCGTCCCTCCATCCACATGACCAAGCGTTGCACTTATTATCTGAATTCGCGGTTAGCGGAGTGGATGTGTTGGTAGCATATCCACTTCGCGACTAAAATACGCTGTAATAATATCCAGTCAGGAAATTAAGTCTATTTAATGGCTTTTAAATTGCGAGTGATCTTCCAAAATAAATTGTGAAAATTAACGGGTGTAATTATTTACCAATATTATATTGGAAGTAATGTTTTATTTATTAAATAAATGATCACGCTATTGGTTCATCGAAAGAGTAAAGCGCGAATTCAGATAATAAGTGCAACGCTCGGACATGATTGTGGAGAGTGTAGGAGGAAGGGTTAACCGCGAATTC
>NZ_CBFFRK010000305.1:0-379 GCF_965644245.1 Erwinia sp. V71 | reverse complement strand
CGGTTCTTTGTTCATTTACCATACGATGACAGGACGAAAAAATGGTTCCCATCGAATTAATCGCACCTTCCCTAAGTTGCCGTTATACCAGTGAGGTGGAGAGCGAGGATCCTATGATATAACGGATTATGTCAAATTACGCTTTCCCGAAGCTTTCATAGCCTGTCATTGGTACAGATTCGGTCTTTAAGCTCTGAAAAGATCGTCCCATTGAGTTGTTATCCTGAAGGTTTTCTTGATATAGAAGTTTAACCCGAAGTGTCCGTAATAACCGCTAGCCGGGTTACGCCAGACTGCTGGATTGAATCGCCACGGGTTTAACAGACACCTCGGAGTCATTTAAGATGACTTAAAGAGAGGTGCCCATGAGCGGTAAACG
>NZ_CBFFRK010000304.1:0-388 GCF_965644245.1 Erwinia sp. V71 | reverse complement strand
CCTCAACAGCCCATTAGTGTTCTCGTTTAGCCCCCGCTCCCATGAAGCATATGGGTGAGCGAAGTAGGTTTCTGTTTCCAGGGCCGCTGCGATCTCTTTGTGCTGAGTAAACTCCCCGCCATTATCGAACGTGATGGTATGGCAGACATCTTTGTAGCCGCTCAGCATCGAGATAATGGCTGTAGCCACTTCGGCTGAATCTTTCGAAAACACCTTTTTCGTCAGATAAATACGGCTTTTACGCTCAACCAGCGTCACGATGGCTCCGGTGCCTTGTTTACCCAGAACCAGATCGGCTTCCCAGTCACCCAGTCGGGTACGAGCATCAACAACGGCTGGTCTCTGCTCGATGGATACGGCGTCAGGTATCGGACTTCGCTTTTTACCA
>NZ_CBFFRK010000303.1:0-390 GCF_965644245.1 Erwinia sp. V71 | reverse complement strand
GCGGTTCTTTGTTCATTTACCATACGATGACAGGACGAAAAAATGGTTCCCATCGAATTAATCGCACCTTCCTTAAGTTCTGGGATCAGAACGCCAAAAAAAGGTTTCCATTTCCTGTCTAATAGCAGCTGGGACACGCTGACGGCGCGCCTGTTGCAGCTGATTATTGCCGTCTATCAGGCCCATGATGAACAGCTGGTTGATGAAAGTGCTTTTCTCGACGAAGCCGAAAACGATCGTGGTGATTATGAAAGTCAGTATCGCCGCATCAGACGCGGACAGCGTCAGTTAAAACTGAAACTGCTGGAAGTGTATGGCGCGAATTCAGATAATAAGTGCAACGCTTGGTCATGTGGATGGAGGGACGGTTAGCTACCGATAAGCTATCCT
>NZ_CBFFRK010000302.1:0-393 GCF_965644245.1 Erwinia sp. V71 | reverse complement strand
AAGAACCGCCCAAAACACTGAAAACGATTGATGAACGGCAATCATTGTAGTCATGAACAGAACTTTGAATGATTAAACCGCACCTTCCTTAGCAGGTTGTAATATTTACATTTAAAGACAGGTGGAACACAACATTGACGCGTACAAAAATCACTCAACTTGAATAAGACCGTTGATTGCTGTATAATATACCTTTTAAAATCCATAGCGGTATATATATAAAGAATTAAACGATACATATAAAATATATATTTCTTGCCTGCTGTCTTTTCATATCAAATATTTCCTACGCAGAAGAAGAATTAAAACGCAAATGGGGTCGTGACGCAGACTTAGTGTTGTTGTACTCTTTGCCCTTTGGATGATTGATGGCAAAGATTGATGTGGTTTGTC
>NZ_CBFFRK010000301.1:0-393 GCF_965644245.1 Erwinia sp. V71 | reverse complement strand
CGAGTGAACCAGCACCTGTTTTTGGGGATTACGCCGCCATACAGCCATCAGCAGTGCGTTCAGGACAATGTTCTTTGTCATTCGGGATTGCATTGACCAGCCGATAATTTTGCGTGAGAACAGATCAACAACCACAGCAAGATACAGCCAGCCTTCGTGGGTCCTGATGTAGGTTAT
Source organism: Erwinia sp. V71 (assembly GCF_965644245.1). Classification (NCBI taxonomy): domain Bacteria; kingdom Pseudomonadati; phylum Pseudomonadota; class Gammaproteobacteria; order Enterobacterales; family Erwiniaceae; genus Erwinia; species Erwinia sp. V71. The sequence goes on along the minus strand of NZ_CBFFRK010000301.1, from coordinate 216 downwards.
GTCCGTTACCCAACGCTTATCCGGAGCATCCGGATTGAACTGTCGCTGGAGCCTGTTGGGCGATACGATACTGGCCTCGCCTTTGCGTGCCCGCGGGCTCCGGTACCCGACCTGAGCCTTTATCCCGGCACGATTCATCAGTCGCCAGACTCTGTTCACTCCGCACTGTTGCCCGCTATCCCGCAAGTCCAGATGGATCTTGCGATAACCATAAAC
>NZ_CBFFRK010000300.1:0-427 GCF_965644245.1 Erwinia sp. V71 | reverse complement strand
GTTCCGGCAGCCTTCAGTGGTCTTTGCAGAGTTAAGACAGGCGGCTTAGCGTTGCACTTCGAACTTGAATCCGCCCTATAAGTTATCTGTATAACATTGCTTATCAGCTCTGTTATTTTTTCTCCTCATTTTTATTTTCCTGCATTCTGTAGGTGACATTCTTTTGTCCGCAATGTTACCCGGGAATAATGAAGTTGATTTTTTTATTTTCATCACACAGCAATGATGCGGCTATTTCGATGCGCATCGTTACACTCTATATCTCAGGAGATATATCATGGGTCAAGGTGGATTTATTACGCTGGTTAATAGCACCAGCTCAGACTGGAAATTAAACGCTCAGCATAGTTATCCGCGAATTCAGATAATAAGTGCAACGCTCGGACATGATTGTGGAGAGTGTAGGAGGAAGGGTTAACTACCGATA
>NZ_CBFFRK010000299.1:0-437 GCF_965644245.1 Erwinia sp. V71 | reverse complement strand
TATCGTCAGCAGTCGCGCAATGTCACCCCGCCACTGAGCCGCGCGTTTGGCGCCAGTGCCGAGAAGTTTAATATTGCTGCGTCAACCATGCTGGATGATACCCGGGTGACCGTCGATCATCTGACGCAGATGACCAAAATCATTATTGTTGCGGCAGTGATCGCCGGTCTGGTGATTTTGCTGTTTACCGACCGCTATCTGGTTGTGATGCTGGTGCGTCCGCTGGACACTATCCGTGAACACTTCCGGACCATTGCCGATGGCGATCTCAGCCAGCCGGTGCATGATTTCGGTCGTAACTGCGTGGGTAAACTGGTGCCGTTGCTGCGTGCGATGCAGGACAGCCTGCGTGATGCGGTAGGGGCGATTCGCAGTGGTACGGACAATATCTGGCGCGGTGCGTCGGAAATTTCTTCCGGCAATAACGATCTCTCTTC
>NZ_CBFFRK010000298.1:0-456 GCF_965644245.1 Erwinia sp. V71 | reverse complement strand
TTCAGGCAACCGTCTGTGGTGTTTGCAGAGCTAAGATTGGCGGCTTAGCGTTGCACTTCGGAGTTGAATCCGCCCTTTGCATGGCTATTGGTCACTGCGCGGCGAAACGGGGGGGTGACCTGCAGGGCGTATACGTTTCTGCACGCAGAGGCAGTGCATCGCGGATAAGAACATCATTATATGAACAGGTAATCTCTGCGCTGGCAGGGGCAGTGAACGTTGTTTTCTGTAAATCTTCCGGGAAATTAATCTGTTGGTAAGGATTGATTTTATTAACCGTTTTTTTGGAAGAGTTGAGCTAACACCTGTCATTAATATACAAGCTAATGTCTTATTTGTTGCGGTAAAAAATGAATAGCACTTTATTGTTTTGCTTTCAGGCGGATTCAAGTTCGAAGTGCAACGCTAAGCCGTCTGTCTTAACTCTGCAAAGACCACTGAAGGCTGCCGGAACCC
>NZ_CBFFRK010000297.1:0-461 GCF_965644245.1 Erwinia sp. V71 | reverse complement strand
ACTGAAAACGATAGATGAACGGCAATCATTGTAGTCATGAACAGAACTTTGAATGATTAAATCGCACCTTCCCTAATGTTGTCCGTGGGAAATAAATAAAAACGTCTAGGTAAATTACTGGCCGATTTTCATGAAAAAAATGGAGGCAGCGTAGTATGGATAAGTTTAAAGATGGTTATTTGGTTGAAACCGGCATGACAAATTTCGGCACTAAATGGCTTGTAATGCCTGTTGTGGGTACGGTCAGAACAAAGTGATTTTTCAGATTAAAGACCATATCAAAAGAGTCTTCAATACAACAGGAAAAGTTCATAGAAGAGCGAGTTGCATTGCGGCAATGGCCTTGGATGGCAAATATTATCCTAAACCGTTAAAATATACTGAACTTAAGGAAGGTGCGATTTAATCGGTGGGGTTCAGTGGAGTCCTTAGCTGTATTAGCCTTACCTTAGCTGAGCTGT
>NZ_CBFFRK010000296.1:0-465 GCF_965644245.1 Erwinia sp. V71 | reverse complement strand
GCGGTTCTTTGTTCATTTACCATACGATGACAGGACGAAAAAATGGTTCCCATCGAATTAATCGCACCTTCCCTAGTTTTTCTTATTTATTTTTTTATTATAACGCCTGCGGGTTATTATTGTTTTTATTTAACATTATGTTTTTAATGCGTTAATCATTTAATTAACCCTTAGCCTGATGGTAATAATGCAGGACATCTGTTCAGGCCTGGTTATTTACGCCGGGATCACTGTTTAAACGGCATTTTACCTGTGCAAATAACGTTCAATGCAATGGCGTTCACGAAATAAAATAAACAGATAAACCGGGAGCGTGTTTTTGTTACGTATTTTCCTGCTTTCTCCATCAAGATATTTTCAGCTGCGCCGATAGTGAATGGCAATCGAGACTGCTCCGCGAATTCAGATAATAAGTGCAACGCTTGGTCATGTGGATGGAGGGACGGTTAGCTACCGATAAGCTAT
>NZ_CBFFRK010000295.1:0-470 GCF_965644245.1 Erwinia sp. V71 | reverse complement strand
GTTCCGGCAGCCTTCAGTGGTCTTTGCAGAGTTAAGACAGACGGCTTAGCGTTGCACTTCGAACTTGAATCCGCCAACTCCACAATACGATTGATAATATAAAACTCAGACGTCCAGCCAATAATCGGGATGGAATACCCTTCAGCAATAGTTATGAGTTTGGTAATCCATTATCTCAAAGACTGAATACAGGAAGTGGTCCATACTCCGAATGGACAGTTAAAACTCCGGGCATTGGGAATCGGGGAGCAAGAAGAATAGTAGTTGATAATAAAACGGGACAAGCATATTACAGTCATGACCATTATGACTCTTTCATTGAGTTATCTTTAGGTGGATGGAAATGACTAATTTAGTTGATAAGATCATTGATTTTAAAGGGATTGGGTCAGAATTTGGGTCGTGACGCAGACTTAGTGTTGTTGTACTCTTTGCCCTTTGGATGATTGATGGCAAAGATTGATGTGGTT
>NZ_CBFFRK010000294.1:0-471 GCF_965644245.1 Erwinia sp. V71 | reverse complement strand
CTGAAAACGATAGATGAACGGCAATCATTGTAGTCATGAACAGAACTTTGAATGATTAAATCGCACCTTCCTTAATTTTGAGACGAGGGTACAATCATACGAGACATAATATTACCCATACTAAACTATTAGCCAAATACTTTCAGATGAGTCAAACGCCAGGCATCAGGGAATGATGTATTACAACTACAATACAAAAAATATATTTAACACAGGCAACCCCCACTTAATTGCCTGTGTTATTTTTTTTCAATTCATGAAGCTATAGCAGCGTCTTTAGAGCCTTTTGATGCTTTTATTATTCTGACTCCAGGCACCTATAAAATAGTAACTTTCTCGTCATCTATCAAAGCATAAGACATTTATTTACAGCAACATAATCACATAATATGACAACGGCGGATTCAAGTTCGAAGTGCAACGCTAAGCCGCCTGTCTTAACTCTGCAAAGACCACTGAAGGCTGCCGGAA
>NZ_CBFFRK010000293.1:0-477 GCF_965644245.1 Erwinia sp. V71 | reverse complement strand
TGTACGGTCCGGGGACACAGTGAACACTTGTTCGGGGACATGGTAGACACTTACAACTAAGGCATAAGAACCCGTTTATGGAGTCGCTTATGCCCTGGGATGCGAGAGATACCATGTCATTACGTCACGAATTTGTTCTGCTCGCCTCGCAAGACGGGGCGAACATTCGTTATCTGTGCCGTCGCTACGGCATTTCGCCTGCCACTGGATACAAGTGGCTTCGCCGCTGGGCTGAAGAAGGTGCATCCGGCCTTCACGACCGGCCCCATGTACCGTATCATTCCCCGAACCGCTCATCAGACCACATCGCTGACCTGCTGCGTATGGCGCATGCCCGCCATGAGCGCTGGGGGGCCCGCAAGATTAAGCGCTGGCTCGAAGACCAGGGGCACCGTATGCCTGCCTTCAGCACCGTCCATAACCTGATGGCCCGCCAGGGCCTGCTGCCGGGCGCAGCACCGGGTATTCCGGCCCCGG
>NZ_CBFFRK010000292.1:0-477 GCF_965644245.1 Erwinia sp. V71 | reverse complement strand
GTAGTGCTGTAAGTCTTCTTCTGACACTGTCCGCAGGTCAGTTCCCTTCGGGATAAACTGCCGTAACAGGCCGTTTGTGTTCTCATTCAGCCCCCGCTCATGCGACGCATACGGGTGGGCGAAGTACGTTTCTGCTTCCAGCGCCTCCGCTATCGCCCGATGTTCACTGAACTCGCCACCGTTGTCGAACGTGATGGTGTGGCAGACATCTTTATAGCCACTCAGCATCGAGATGATGGCACTGCTGACTTCACCCGCATCTTTGGAGAACACCTTTTTTGTCAGGTAGATACGGCTCTTACGTTCAGCCAGCGTCACGATGGCACCTGTCCCTTGTGCACCCAGAACCAGGTCCGCTTCCCAGTCACCCAGGCGGCTACGCTCATCAACCACGGTCGGGCGCTGCTCGATGGAGACGGCTCCCGGTATGCGGCTGCGCTTAGTCCCGTAGCCCTTACGGTAACGGCGTTTACCCTG
>NZ_CBFFRK010000291.1:0-486 GCF_965644245.1 Erwinia sp. V71 | reverse complement strand
GAATAATAAAGGCCAAATATTCACCAGTACAAATTGAGCGTATACGTTTTACAGAGAGATAATACAGCTCAGCTAAGGTAAGGCTAATACAGCTAAGGACTCCACTGAACCCCACCGATTAAATCGCACCTTCCCTAACAATAACTGGCGTATTTAAATTAATTTTTTAATTAGCCAGTCTGTCGCTGGTATCAGTGGCGGCTGCCGGTGTTTATACCATTTTACGTTTCTTAATCAGACACTTGATGATGGGGTCCATCTGCGTCAGTGGCAGAAGGTCCTCTAAAGTTATCGGTTTGTGACATTGCGCGCAGAGGGCGCCGTGGTGTGCGGCCTGATTCTCTTTTTTCTGCGTGTAGATAAACTTTTTGCTGCCACATGCGCTACATCTGACTTTCATCACCATGACAGTTAAGGAAGGTGCGATTTAATCATTCAAAGTTCTGTTCATGACTACAATGATTGCCGTTCATCTATCGTTTTCAG
>NZ_CBFFRK010000290.1:0-494 GCF_965644245.1 Erwinia sp. V71 | reverse complement strand
TTCAGGCAACCGTCTGTGGTGTTTGCAGAGCTAAGATTGGCGGCTTAGCGTTGCACTTCGGAGTTGAATCCGCCCCCTGTTGTTTAATATGCCACTGCTATTGCCATCATCATCAATAACCCGGCACAAGAAATAATCTGTTGCGTACGGTTATTGCTATGGCGGGATATTTTTTACCAAAAGGGAACTTTGCCGACAACACGATTGTCATAGGGTTCAGCTATGCTTTTTTTTATTGCTTAGCTGAAAAGGTAAAAATGAAACATTATCAGATACTCCCTTTCCCCAAAGCACATAAATCCAGATAAAACACCGCCAACAAGCCAAATAATAGCAAAAAAACACCATAAAGGTGAATTGTAACCATCTGATATATATGTTGCGATTCGATGGAAAAGTTATCATGACGCAACGAAGCGGGCGGATTCAAGTTCGAAGTGCAACGCTAAGCCGCCTGTCTTAACTCTGCAAAGACCACTGAAGGCTGCCGGAAC
>NZ_CBFFRK010000289.1:0-495 GCF_965644245.1 Erwinia sp. V71 | reverse complement strand
ACTGAAAACGATAGATGAACGGCAATCATTGTAGTCATGAACAGAACTTTGAATGATTAAATCGCACCTTCCCTAATATCGCTACACTTTTTCCCGGCCATTTTTTTCTCCAGGGAACGGGCTAATGGTTTCCATAAAATGGAAAACCTTCCTCAGTAACTGCCACATTGAACGGCACTGATGATTGCGTGTTATAGTATCGTGCAGCACCTGCCATAAACGCTCAACATGATTCACCCAGGGTGATTATACCGGTTGATAAATCACCCTGAACTTCGGGTTTGCTTTCAGCTACCGTACTGTTTCACGGTTCTTGTGAATAATGTGGTTATTTTCTTCAGAATTCCAGATATTTGATGCTTTTATGTGTGGGGGTTTGCCTGTAGGTGGGTTTAAACTCGTTGTTAATGAAAAAGTGAAGCGCGAATTCAGATAATAAGTGCAACGCTCGGACATGATTGTGGAGAGTGTAGGAGGAAGGGTTAACTACCGATA
>NZ_CBFFRK010000288.1:0-509 GCF_965644245.1 Erwinia sp. V71 | reverse complement strand
AATAGTAAGTCCGTACGGTTCTGAGTTGCTGCATATTGCTATTTTAAGTCAATATACGGTATGTATGAGACGCTTACCAATGATGCCGGTAAGCCAATGAGTGAGGCCAGCATCAACCAGGTGATCAAACGCATCGAATATGACGGCAAAGCCACAAGGCACGGTTTCCGGCACACCATGAGTACCATTCTGCACGAACAGGGGTACAACACCGCCTGGATTGAAACGCAGCTGGCGCATGTCGATAAAAACTCGATCCGTGGCACTTACAACCACGCCCAGTACCTGGACGGCCGCCGGGAGATGCTTCAATGGTATGCCGACTATATGGAGGCGCTGGCGAACGGCGATAACGTGGTTCACGGCACATTCGGGAAACTAGCTTGACTGGATGAATAGACAGTGTTAAGCGATAGTAGTAGACTTCAGTAGACGGCGGATTCAACTCCGAAGTGCAACGCTAAGCCGCCAATCTTAGCTCTGCAAACACCACAGACGGTTGCCTGAAT
>NZ_CBFFRK010000287.1:0-511 GCF_965644245.1 Erwinia sp. V71 | reverse complement strand
TTCCGGCAGCCTTCAGTGGTCTTTGCAGAGTTAAGACAGGCGGCTTAGCGTTGCACTTCGAACTTGAATCCGCCCACCACCACCGTGCCGTACTCTTCCTGCCGCGGCTCTTCACAAAAGTGCACACCGTTGTCTTTCATACGCTGATAATCGCGCCAGAAGTCATCCGTCTGCAGAAACAGGAACACCCGCCCGCCACACTGATTACCAATAAATCCGGCCTGACGCTCATTGGAGGCTTTTGCCAGCAGAAGATTACAGTCACTTTCCGGATTGGGATTGACCACCACCCAGCGTTTACCAGGCTGAGGGGTATCTTCCATCAAATGAAAACCGAGCTTTTGCGTGTAATATTCGATTGCCCGATCGTAATCATCCACCACGATAGCGACATATCCCATACATCTTTTTTGGGTTCTCAATGCTCTGCTCCTGTTTGCTGCAAAATGGCATGTGAATCGATCACGGTTTGGCATCAAGGTCGATCATGATTTGGCATCCATCTCCGATC
>NZ_CBFFRK010000286.1:0-521 GCF_965644245.1 Erwinia sp. V71 | reverse complement strand
GACAATATCTGGCGCGGTGCGTCGGAAATTTCTTCCGGCAATAACGATCTCTCTTCACGTACTGAAGAGCAGGCGGCGGCACTGGAAGAGACGGCGGCCAGTATGGAGCAGCTGACGGCGACGGTGAAATTCAACGCCGACAACGCCCGTCAGGCGAGCGCACTGGCAGACAACGCGTCCGTTACCGCCAGCAAAGGTGGCAAACTGGTCAGCGATGTGGTTTCTACCATGCAGGGTATCTCCGGCAGTTCACAGAAGATTGCTGAAATCACCAACGTGATTAACAGCATTGCCTTCCAGACCAACATTCTGGCGCTGAACGCAGCGGTAGAAGCGGCGCGTGCCGGTGAGCAGGGTCGTGGCTTTTCGGTAGTTGCAGGCGAAGTGCGTAACCTTGCCCAGCGCAGCGCCGGTGCGGCGAAAGAGATTGAAAGCCTGATTGCAGACTCGGTACAGCGCGTCGATAACGGCTCACGTCTGGTGAATGAAGCCGGTGTGACGATGAATGAAATCCTCAAGTC
>NZ_CBFFRK010000285.1:0-543 GCF_965644245.1 Erwinia sp. V71 | reverse complement strand
GTAGGGGAACCTGCGGTTGGATCACCTCCTTACCTAAGTGAATCATTCCCGCGAAGTGCTCACACAGATTGTCTGATGAAAGTAACGAGCAGAAAAACCTCTACAGGCTTGTAGCTCAGGTGGTTAGAGCGCACCCCTGATAAGGGTGAGGTCGGTGGTTCAAGTCCACTCAGGCCTACCAAATTCGTTCTCATGCTGCGTTGTGGCTCCGGCTCGCATACCTAAGTATGCTTCGCGAATCCACGCCTTGCCTGAGTACGAATTACATTTTTCCGTAAAAGGAAAATGTACTCAGTTGAGTGGTAAGTAGATGGTCTCTGCAGTAACTGTATGGGGCTATAGCTCAGCTGGGAGAGCGCCTGCCTTGCACGCAGGAGGTCAGCGGTTCGATCCCGCTTAGCTCCACCATACTGTTTTCTGAAAAATACTTCAGAGCACACCGGAAACGGTATGCTGCGAAGTATTATGCTCTTTAACAATCCGGAACAAGCTGAAAATTGAAACGACATGTCGTTTTATTCTCCGCATAAATGAGAATAAAGA
>NZ_CBFFRK010000284.1:0-559 GCF_965644245.1 Erwinia sp. V71 | reverse complement strand
ACTTTTAATGTGACTTTTTTGATTTGTTTTTAAATTTATTAATGTCTACCACATTAATATCATCCGGTATTGGTTTGTTTTTAAGGATATTTTCCAAAATATTCATGTCTGTATCAGAAATGTTATCAGTAGAGTCAAAACTTAATCTGGTAGCTGATATAACCCGCTCGATGAGTCTCATTGCTTTTACAAAAGACAGCTTATTATACTGAACCAGCCAGAGTAATAACATTTTTTCCTGAGCTTTAAGATCGTATTTTTCGCCTTTAATGCAACGCCATTCGTCATTGAGTCTTAAATCAAAATGAAGTGCCATTTCTTCATCTTCGGGAAACGCACCAACTTTATCATATGTATACTGAAATTTATAACTTACCTGAGAAATATGTGCCATGACGCTGAGATCCGTTTGTTGGTAAAAACGAATTTCTTTGTGTTGTTTGAAATACCTGTCTATGGATTTTTCCATAGCAACAGTAGTAAACAGTGAATAATCAGCGCCCAGCCATTCCATACCGTTGACCAGTCGGGTATTAAGACGTTCTACAAACCCCTGAAC
>NZ_CBFFRK010000283.1:0-576 GCF_965644245.1 Erwinia sp. V71 | reverse complement strand
TTCCGGCAGCCTTCAGTGGTCTTTGCAGAGTTAAGACAGGCGGCTTAGCGTTGCACTTCGAACTTGAATCCGCCGACCACATCTCTGCGCGCTCACCGCCACCATACGCCAGCGCTTCCTGTGCTGCGGTGCGGCGTGAATTGCCATATGCCGCCAGCAGAGTGCCGCCCCAGTCGAAGTCATAGCTGACAGATGCCCCGGCGCCGTCACCGTTGGAGGCATACACTGAACGGCTGCTGTTATTGCTGCCAGCACCGTTTTTCCCCTGATACTGCAGGGCAAACTTCAGGTTGTCATTGAGGCCAAAGAAATCAGGGTTGCGGTAAGTCAGCAGGCCACTGGCGCGGCCGGTGAGGAAGCCATCAGTGTAGCTGTCCGTCATAATATCGAAGATCGGCGCGTAGTCGGTGATGCTGGCGACGTCATATAACACACCGGCATTACGACCATAATCCAGTGAGCCCAGTCCGGCGTATTTCAGTCCGGCAAAACCAAAGCGGGGGCGGATTCAACTCCGAAGTGCAACGCTAAGCCGCCAATCTTAGCTCTGCAAACACCACAGACGGTTGCCTGAAT
>NZ_CBFFRK010000282.1:0-588 GCF_965644245.1 Erwinia sp. V71 | reverse complement strand
CATCTGTGGTAGGAAAAACGGGATAACTTATCGGTAGTTAACCCTTCCTCCTACACTCTCCACAATCATGTCCGAGCATTGCACTTATTATCTGAATTCGCGGCCGTATAAATAACGTTGTTCTGCAGTAATGATTAAATATCGATAATAAGGTCGCCAGTGTGATGGCAGCCGAAAAATGAAAACCAGTAATAACTGAATAATTAAACTGGCTTTTTAAATCTCTACCCTACAACCGGGTAATGATAACAGGGAAAAGTGTTATTCAACCTTTGCCATCAGCATTCGCCTGCGAACATGCTGACGACAATCTGTTGATTTAATTCTTTCTCTCTATCAAATCCACGGGAAAGACAGGAGTTATTATGTCAAATACACTATCAGTTGAAGATGTACCGCTTAACCGTTTCCATAAACTGCTCACCGTGCGTTCCGGTGGCGGTTCTTATGTTGACGGCTACGTGCTGAGTATTATCGGCATCGCCATGACCAAAGTGTCGCCCGCACTGGGATTCGCGAATTCAGATAATAAGTGCAACGCTTGGTCATGTGGATGGAGGGACGGTTAGCTACCGATAAGCTATCCTG
>NZ_CBFFRK010000281.1:0-613 GCF_965644245.1 Erwinia sp. V71 | reverse complement strand
TCCGGCAGCCTTCAGTGGTCTTTGCAGAGTTAAGACAGGCGGCTTAGCGTTGCACTTCGAACTTGAATCCGCCCTTCTGGAAAGCGGATAAATAGTCTTTATTCAGTTCCACACCGAGACCGGGTTGCAGGTCGCGGACCTCAAAGTGGCCATTGCGTGCTGTCGGCTCCAGCGCCTGCTGGACGATGTTGTAGCGTTCATCCTGCCAGTAAGGGAACCACTCCTGAATCTGTACATTCGTGGTGCAAATATCAAACTGGATGCAGGCTGCGGTCAGAATTGGCCCCGATGCATTATGTGGCTGGACATTAATCTGGTGTGTTTCAGCAAAGGCAGCGATTTTTTTCATTTCTGTAAATCCGCCCGCCAGCCCCATATCCGGCTGAATCAATTCAAAAACACGATTTTCAATAAACGGTGCAAAGTCGTAACGGGTATATAAACGTTCACCCCCGGCAAGTGGAATATTAACTTTATCTTTGACTTCAATGCTGGAATTCATCAGCAATGTGTCAGTAGGTTCTTCATAAAAATAGGGCGCGAATTCAGATAATAAGTGCAACGCTCGGACATGATTGTGGAGAGTGTAGGAGGAAGGGTTAACTACCGATAA
>NZ_CBFFRK010000280.1:0-640 GCF_965644245.1 Erwinia sp. V71 | reverse complement strand
TAAAGTAAGAAATAACCAGCGCGGGAAACGCGATCGAAATCGCCGGAATCACTGACCGGAATCATCGGAATACGCAGCAAGAATGGCCGGATCGTATTGCAGGACAAAAATCACATAATAGGTAAAGACCGCCGCAAACAGCCACTCCGCGCCGAAGCCAAACAGGTACATGCCGAGATGTTTGCGGAACACGCGCAGATAGAACGTCGACTGCATATCACGCACCAGTGACAGCAGCGTTTTACCCAGCGATTTTTTCGCTTTCACCGCCGCCTGACCACTATCCGCGCGTTCCCAGCTGTAGCGATGCAGCATCGCTACAGCAACCAGCAGGATCAGGCCATAGGTGATGCCGGTATAGAAAAACGGTGTCGGCGATTCTTTACCGTAAATAAGGATAAACTGGCCAGGAATGAAGGCCGCAAGAAAGTTCGCCATTTTACCGAAAATGGCTTTATAACCGGTCAGCTTAGAACGGACGGAAAAGTCTTCGGTCATTTCGGTGGCCAGTGTTTCATATGGCACCATCACCGAGGTATAAATCAGCTCAAAAATGACGTAAGTGCAGGGCGGATTCAAGTTCGAAGTGCAACGCTAAGCCGCCTGTCTTAACTCTGCAAAGACCACTGAAGGCTGCCGG
>NZ_CBFFRK010000279.1:0-640 GCF_965644245.1 Erwinia sp. V71 | reverse complement strand
TCCGGCAGCCTTCAGTGGTCTTTGCAGAGTTAAGACAGGCGGCTTAGCGTTGCACTTCGAACTTGAATCCGCCCTCTGCTGTCTTCTTTACAACTCTCCTTCTGGGGATGACAGGCTGCAGCAATAACGCCTTAAACGAATTCGGCCTCGGCAATCTGAATTCACTCCTCAATCCCCCCAGTCTGCATCCAGCAACTGAGAATGCAGAATCGACACGTCGTGACTCAGTGACCTGGACCTCGGGAACTGTTTTAGTTCCTGTGGATATGGCTGCCATGCGCCTGAAACAGCATTATGGTTTTGTATCGGACACCGATATCGCCGCTGCGCGTAATAGCGGCCAGGGAAATGCTGGCTGGTCAGCGTCAGCGATTTCCGAGGGCTCAATCTGGAAAGCACAGCCTGGCAATCACTACAGCATGAGCCGGAACTGGGCAGGTAATGACCGTCTGACACTCGAAATCCTCGGCAATACTCAACAGAGCGTTATCACAGCGACCTATATTTCTTCCAACCCGGAGCACCTCAAAGATTCTTGGACGGCAAGGTTGTGGCAACAGATACCTAAGGAAGGTGCGATTAATTCGATGGGAACCATTTTTTCGTCCTGTCATCGTATGGTAAATGAACAAAGAACCGC
>NZ_CBFFRK010000278.1:0-670 GCF_965644245.1 Erwinia sp. V71 | reverse complement strand
GATAATACAGCTCAGCTAAGGCTAATACAGCTAAGGACTCCACTGAACCCCACCGATTAAATCGCACCTTCCCTAATGGAGCTGACAATGCACAATCACCCAGAGATGGAAGTCCTGAACAAAATGATTCAGGATCAAATCCAGGAAAGTCAAAACTTAGCAAAGCGAGCAGAGAAAAATCTAAACGATCTGAAAAGACAACTGGAACCATACCAGTTCAGCAACCAGATGAATTACAACCACCTGCTGCAGAGTGATTTTAGACCACTATAAAATAACGACCCGGCCACCGCGCCGGGTTTTTTATGACATCGGCAGACTTCCCGACCTGACCAGCTCCGCTGCATCACGGCAGACGCCCTTACCGATTACGTTTGTTTCCTGCTGACGCATCTCTTCCAGCTTCTCCGATAGCGTATACTCAGCTATACGCTCACCGCTGAATTTTAACAACAGCACAGCCCGGCCAATGGCGTTAACGATCAGCGTTGCTCTTTCTTCATCAAGCTCCATACCCCACCCCGCTCACTTTTCGCTCATTTCAACTTACCACAGGCCACCACTAAGCGGGACTTTTTGCGCCTTAAAATCACTGCTTGGCGGATTCAACTCCGAAGTGCAACGCTAAGCCGCCAATCTTAGCTCTGCAAACACCACAGACGGTTGCCTG
>NZ_CBFFRK010000277.1:0-686 GCF_965644245.1 Erwinia sp. V71 | reverse complement strand
AGGATAGCTTATCGGTAGCTAACCGTCCCTCCATCCACATGACCAAGCGTTGCACTTATTATCTGAATTCGCGGGATTCCAGAATGGCATTAAATTTAATCTGAATAATACTTACCTGACTTATTTTGATGGCTGCCACTTTGAACAAAATCATTACAATGTATTGATTCCCGCGCAAACCTCGACCGATTCCGGCGAGCGCATCTCGATGAATAACTGTACACTGGCGGCCTGTGGTGACTCTCATTTGAATGTGCAGGCATCAGGTATTGATATTAATTTTATTAATTGCTCATTTGACTTTAGCCACGCTTATGCGATTCGCGTCGGAGTCAGTGCCGGTTACTCGAAGTTTTCATTTGATAACTGCCATTTTGAAGACTGGGATCAAACCTTTATGTACTGTGAAGGTTCGGTATCACTGGCGAATTTGTCCTTTTATTTCACCAATAGTCTCTTTTTACCGCGTGCTCAGAACAATGCAGAACTGACGAACTCACCTTCGCGTCCACTCTTTGCATTGCAGAATGGCGTTATTGTTTATATTGATAATTATGAAGTTCGTGTTGAAAAACGGGCTTACAGTGATTCACTTGAATGGAATAGCACCGCGCGAATTCAGATAATAAGTGCAACGCTCGGACATGATTGTGGAGAGTGTAGGAGGAAGGGTTAACTACCGATAA
>NZ_CBFFRK010000276.1:0-698 GCF_965644245.1 Erwinia sp. V71 | reverse complement strand
TCCCGGCTGATCGAAGAGATGCGAAACTGTGATCGAACTTCGATGCCAATCCGTGATCGTTCAGAGCGGAATACGCAATCGAAACGCAGTTATTCTAAAATAGCCCCTCTAATACAGAAGTCATTGTCACAATGAATACGTTTAATAAAAGAGTCAGCGCTTTTCATTTCAGCCCCTTTCGGCATTTATTTATTGCTCGCCTTTTCACCGTCCTCGGTAATGGTATTGCCCCGATTGCACTGGCGTTCGCGGTTCTGGATATTGGCGGGTCAGTGTCTGACCTGGGTATCGTGGTTGCGTCCCGGTCCATCTTTAACGTGGTATTCTTGTTAATTGGTGGTGTATTAGCGGATCGCTACTCTCGTAATCAAGTGCTGGTCTCCTCTTCAGTTATTGCGGCTGTTTCGCAAGCTATAGTCGCATGGACTGTGCTGGATGGCTCAGCAACGGTGATGAGCCTGGCACTACTTAGCGCCCTGAACGGAGCTGCTGCGGGCATCGCATTACCTGCATCCTCAGCACTCGTTCCCCAGACTGTTCCGGTGCAGAACTTGCGTGCAGCGAATGCATTATTTCAGCTCGGTATTTATAGTGGTACGATTATTGGTGCTTCGTTAGGTGGGAGGCGGATTCAAGTTCGAAGTGCAACGCTAAGCCGCCTGTCTTAACTCTGCAAAGACCACTGAAGGCTGCCGGAA
>NZ_CBFFRK010000275.1:0-706 GCF_965644245.1 Erwinia sp. V71 | reverse complement strand
TCCGGCAGCCTTCAGTGGTCTTTGCAGAGTTAAGACAGGCGGCTTAGCGTTGCACTTCGAACTTGAATCCGCCCAGGAGGATATATGCCACGTTTCACAGTTGATCTGTCAGATGAACTCGATAAACGTTTGAAAGAGATTGCACAGGCGAATGGAATGACCAAAGCTGAAGCGATGAGAAGAGCCTTTACGTTGCTTTCAATTGCCGATGCTGAAAAAAAACGCAACCGCCATATTGGATTCTTCACTGTTAAAGATAATGGCGATAAGGAAATCACATCTGAAATAGTAGGATTATAATTAATGGACAAAATGGAACTTGTTACGTCACACCATCCCGGCGTAACAAAAATAGACATCAAGGAAGAAGAAAAAGGTTATACCCTCACGCTTAATGAAACTGATCGCTTACTTCTGGCTAAACAGGTGCTGTTTTTCATTTTTCTGTTCAGCATGGCCATTGTTGTGTTTGCTGCTTTCTTTCCAGAGAATGACCTTATCAGGCAGATGGTTGACCTGATAAAAATAGGTGTACTCCCGCTTATCACGTTGATCGTGTCCTTTTATTTTCCTCAAAGCCTGAAAGAGAAGCAGAAGGCGGATTCAACTCCGAAGTGCAACGCTAAGCTGCCAATCTTAGCTCTGCAAACACCACAGACGGTTGCCTGAATCCGAGACACTTGCGTGGCCTGCTGTTCAGCGCCCC
>NZ_CBFFRK010000274.1:0-716 GCF_965644245.1 Erwinia sp. V71 | reverse complement strand
ACAGCTCAGCTAAGGTAAGGCTAATACAGCTAAGGACTCCACTGAACCCCACCGATTAAATCGCACCTTCCCTAAATGGACAGTGCTTGGAGGGGATGTTTACCAGTATGAAAATAATAAAATGAATAATTTTTATGCAGACTGGTACTGTAATTTGACGGTTCCTTCTGAAAGTTGCGATTATGCTAAAGAGCACCTAAGTAAATTAAGAGGTGACAATATTTATATCTCCTTTACATTAAAAAATGAAAGGATCCCGCCATTATCGCGGGATTTTACTATGTAATCCAGTTAGTTACTTTTCACCCGCCACCCGGATAATCATCTCTCCCGGCCTCGTGATCACTTCGATCTTCTGCCCGGTCTCAAACCCCAGCTCCGCCATCCAGTGCCCCTGCTGGATGATGGCCGGTGACGGCGTGAAGTTTCGGTGATCCCCGTACATAACCCACGAAGTAGGGTCGATGGCAGAACTCTGGCTGCCGAATAAAACAGCAGTTGATGATAATGCGCCACCCTGAAACACTAACAGATAATAACGGTTAGTAATCGAGGCGGAGAAATCATTATGCCAACCAGCGTAGCGCTAAGTCCCTATTTCGAAGCATTTATCCGCGAGCAAATCGATAGCGGGCGTTAGGTCGTGACGCAGACTTAGTGTTGTTGTACTCTTTGCCCTTTGGATGATTGATGGCAACGATTGATGTGGTTTGTCC
>NZ_CBFFRK010000273.1:0-756 GCF_965644245.1 Erwinia sp. V71 | reverse complement strand
AGGATAGCTTATCGGTAGCTAACCGTCCCTCCATCCACATGACCAAGCGTTGCACTTATTATCTGAATTCGCGAAGCAGACCGCCGCACATTTAATATGCTGGTTTCACAGCATAATCTGACAGACGAAGAGAAGGCGCTGATTTTTGACGCGCTAAAAGCGGTGTCATTGAAATAACCGCGGCTGTGCGGCAGAGAAGCTAGCGATACACCTCGCCGCACAGTAATACCACATTCGGGCGACGCTGATGAATACGGTCCGCCATCTGCTGGCAGGCCTCACGTGTAGGGTAGATATGTTCTGATACCGGCAGGGCATCACAGGCATCGTAACCGCAGGCGCTGACCAGGAGCACAAATCCTATTAACATACCCCCTCCTTACCATGACGCATTAAGCGCGGAGATTGCCCGGCTTCAGCATTAGTATAGCTTAGCGAAGCGGCAACAGACGGGTAAATTGTGCGGAGATGGGATCAGAGTATCGATTCTGCTGGTGAGAAATATGAGTGTTCTGAAAGCGTTATATCATTAGCAAAATATTACTTAAGCATATCTAATAATGTCGGTCGATATTCTTTAAGGTCGTTAAACTGTGTTTTGCCGTCTGGCTTGATAGCGGGTGCAAATATGCCGACAAAGACTTGTCTGAAATATCGTTTTATTTTGTTTTTTACTGACTATTAAGGAAGGTGCGATTTAATCGTCAATTATGAGAACATAACCCTTTCTTTGACATAGACTTTTCACGATGCCCG
>NZ_CBFFRK010000272.1:0-768 GCF_965644245.1 Erwinia sp. V71 | reverse complement strand
CAGGATAGCTTATCGGTAGCTAACCGTCCCTCCATCCACATGACCAAGCGTTGCACTTATTATCTGAATTCGCGACTAAGGTTTTAGTAATCGTGCACAATTAACAGGAACATTTTAAATGTTTGTCATCTGTGGTGACCAGATTAGGTTCTCTTCCTTTATTACCTCTGTCGCTTATTTTTACCCCCCTCAAACACGAAAATAAGGAAAGACAGAGTTCTCAGTGTTCTTCCTAGTCTGTACTCCACTCTGAGCTATCTCCATTAGAGCAGGTGAGATCACATTGAATGTCTTCCTTATCAAGGTTAAGTATTACCAGCAGCGGCAGATCAACCTCTCGTCCCGGAAAAGACTGTTTAGCCCGTTAGTGTTTTTTGGTTAAAAGCTGATCCAGTCTCTGGTCCCAGTAGTTGTAATAGTATCTGGTTGTTTTTGCCCGGTAGTTTTCACTGGCAACCCGTAATCTGATATGTCAGCATTATCATGTTGTGACAGACGGAACTTCACTACAGAACTCCTCAGTTCCTGAGTCTGACGTTCAAGTGCACTGGCTGCCGCAGAAACCTGCTCCACCAGCGAGGCGTTCTGCTGGGTCACGCTGTCCATCTCAGTAATGGCAACACCCACCTGCGAAATACCTTTGCTCTGCTCTTCGGATGCCGCGGCGATCTGTTTCATGATTTCCGTTACATCAGTGACTGACTTGAGGATTTCATTCATCGTCACACCGGCTTCATTCACCAGACGTGAGCCGTTATCGACGCGCTG
>NZ_CBFFRK010000271.1:0-777 GCF_965644245.1 Erwinia sp. V71 | reverse complement strand
ATACAGCTCAGCTAAGGTAAGGCTAATACAGCTAAGGACTCCACTGAACCCCACCGATTAAATCGCACCTTCCTTAAGTAATGCAGCAGCAAATAAATTAGGCTCTTTAGCAAATAAACTTGTATCTGCTGACACTGCTCAATCCTCGCAGATTATTAAATCTTATGGCCCACATGAATCAGGACCATTGGGAAACCCCAGCGATTCCCGAGCACCGGCTTCGACGTTCAGAAGTGGAACTTATACTGAGAAAGTTGCAGAAACTGATATATATCTTTATAGGGATTACGGAGGAACAGCAAAAGTTGATGGACGCTTCTGGACACCTGAACCATCTAAAGGTCCACTACAGTCACAAATGGATAGTGCTGTCTTGCCTGAATGGGGAAATACTTTCCAGAATCATGCTATTATAAAAATACCCAAAGGAACGACATATTATGAGGGGCCGGCGGCAGCACAAACTGGTACGCAAGGAACTCAATCAACATTACTGGGCCGTGGAACACAGATATTTTTACCAAGCCCAAATAATGAATGGATCATTAAAAAATGAAGCCTATAGAAGAAATTAAGAAATGGGTGTCAGAAAGAGCTTCATTTTACTTCTTCTTGCCTGATGGTCCTTATGGAAGGCCGTTTGATAATCAATATTCAGTTAAATCTGTTGATTTAACTGATAAAGGTATCGAAGTTAGATTTAAGGAAGGTGCGATTTAATCATTCAAAGTTCTGTTCATGACTACAATGATTGCCGTTCATCTATCGTTTTCAGTG
>NZ_CBFFRK010000270.1:0-783 GCF_965644245.1 Erwinia sp. V71 | reverse complement strand
ACTGAAAACGATAGATGAACGGCAATCATTGTAGTCATGAACAGAACTTTGAATGATTAAATCGCACCTTCCCTAAGTTTACCCGTTCTGACTGCATCTATAGCATCGGTATATGCTCGCTTTCCTACAGGGTCTGCTTCTTCATCACGAAGCTGCTCAAGGATCATCAAAACGGAGTCCTCGTTCGTTCGGATTCCTGAAATGCGCATTTCCATCACGGCACGGACAATTGCGCTGGCAGCCATTTGCGCGCGCTCATCGTTTGTTCCCATGCAAAACTCTCTTCGCCTGAGAATAAAAACTTATAGTAGTGCGGAACGCGCAAGTGTTTTTAGCATAAAACGGCTACAACTTGCCTTGAGGTGAAGACACTGCAAGAGAAAATGATGGTTGAAATCTTTCCAGGTCATCCGGGGACATCAAGCACTAACTAATCATCGCCCAGCCTTCCCGTTCTGACTATATGCGCCGCATCCCTGTACACCCCTTTCCGATGTCGTTGCGAGTGATGCGGCGATAGAATTCAAGCATTTCAATGATGGTTTCTTTTGTAACTGGCTCATTTCGTGAAGAAAGTTCAATCACCACTCTACCGATAGCGTTGGCCATCATTTCCACATTTTCAGTGTCCAACCCCATACCTACCCCGGTGTTGAATGAATCAACTCAGACGAGTTAGTTAATCATCACTCAGTTGTCTTTGTAAGGTCGTGACGCAGACTTAGTGTTGTTGTACTCTTTGCCCTTTGGATGATTGATGGCAAAGATTGATGTGGTTTGTCC
>NZ_CBFFRK010000269.1:0-807 GCF_965644245.1 Erwinia sp. V71 | reverse complement strand
GGCCAAGAAAATGCCTCGGGTTCCGGCAGCCTTCAGTGGTCTTTGCAGAGTTAAGACAGGCGGCTTAGCATTGCACTCCGAACTTGAATCCGCCGTTTTCGCTGCAGTCGTCACAAAAGGTACATTCAAAAGAGCAGATCCGTGCCGCAGTGGATTCCGGCGGCAGATCTTTATCACAGTTTTCACAGCTGGGCCTGAGTTCTAACATCGGTTTTCTCCTTAACACGGTGATAATTAATGTATAATGAAATACCGCAACTTGTCAGGAGAGAATAATGTCCACGTTTGCCATTATCGCCGTTCCTTTCTTTGTGATGGCTGTCGTGATGTTTGCACTGGCGTTTTCACAAAAGCACCGGGCATTCCTGTATAGCGGCATCGCGTTTGCCACTGTAGCCGTCGTCAATACTGCTCTGGGGCTCAGCCTTCCCTGACTATTGTCGCGCCTGCCGCCAGCGGGCAATCATCTCTTTGCTCACTTCATCTTTATAACAGATCGGCGTTTCGCCCCCTGCCCTGCTCCATGCGCTACGTTTACCGCAACGGCTGCCATTAAGCGCGCTGTTATACGGGCAGGGACAATTACCGGAATAGGCCGCAATCGAGTCATCAATAATTTGCTGTTTAACCTGATCGTCACTCAGGCGCTGGCTTTTACTGAAAACCGGTGCGGCAGCGAAGAGTGCAGTGGCAATAATGGCGGGCAAAAATAGATGGCGTATAAACATAGTGGGGCGGATTCAACTCCGAAGTGCAACGCTAAGCCGCCAATCTTAGCTCTGCAAACACCACAGACGGTTGCCTGAA
>NZ_CBFFRK010000268.1:0-821 GCF_965644245.1 Erwinia sp. V71 | reverse complement strand
CCAGCCAACAGGGAGAATAAATTCAGTTTCCTTCTGTATTTAGTTAATTATCACCGGCATGCGTTATAATTAGCGCCGTTAATGGTTAACAATCAGAAGGAACTCATCAATGTTAAGAAAAACCGCTGCCGAATTCTTCGGCACGTTCTGGCTGGTCTTTGGTGGCTGCGGGAGTGCAGTGCTGGCTGCGGCCTTTCCGCAGCTGGGGATAGGGTTCGCGGGTGTAGCGCTCGCATTTGGCCTGACGGTACTGACGATGGCGTATGCTGTGGGTCATATTTCCGGCGGCCATTTTAACCCGGCAGTAACGCTGGGACTGTGGGCCGGAGGCCGAATCTCTTTCAGTGACGTCGTCCCTTACATTATTGCTCAGGTCATTGGTGGTATTGCTGCCGCAGGCGTCCTGTATCTGATAGCGAGCGGCAAAACGGGCTTTGAGTTGACGGCTGGCGGCTTTGCTTCGAACGGGTTCGGCGAGCACTCTCCCGGTGGTTATTCACTTCAGGCCGCAGTTATCGCTGAGCTGGTTCTGACAGCTTTCTTCCTGATTGTTATTCACGGTGCAACAGATAAGCGCGCACCGGCCGGGTTTGCCCCGATTGCCATTGGTCTGGCACTGACACTTATCCACCTTATCAGCATTCCGGTCACCAACACGTCCGTTAACCCGGCAAGAAGCACGGCAGTTGCCGTCTTCCAGGGAACATGGGCGTTACAGCAGCTCTGGGTGTTCTGGGTTGTGCCGCTTGCAGGCGGCGTTCTTGGCGGCCTGATTTACCGTTTTCTCCTGCAAAGCAGGGACTGACATAAAAACAGTAAGT
>NZ_CBFFRK010000267.1:0-827 GCF_965644245.1 Erwinia sp. V71 | reverse complement strand
TTCCGGCAGCCTTCAGTGGTCTTTGCAGAGTTAAGACAGGCGGCTTAGCGTTGCACTTCGAACTTGAATCCGCCTATTCGGTTTTGATCCTGTCAACTGGCTGGGGGAGCCCGCGCTGGCGCTGACCTCCGTCACACTGCTGCGTGTCTGGCAGTTTGGCTCGGCGATGGTGATCTTCCTTGCCGCGTTGCAGAACGTGCCACAGTCACAGTACGAAGCGGCGATGATTGATGGTGCCTCGAAGTGGCAGATGTTTATCAAAGTGACGGTGCCGCTGATTACGCCGGTGATCTTCTTTAATTTTATTATGCAGACCACCCAGGCCTTCCAGGAATTTACCGCGCCTTATGTCATCACCGGTGGCGGGCCAACTCACTACACCTATTTATTCTCATTATATATCTACGAAACGGCCTTTAAATATTTCGATATGGGGTATGGCGCGGCACTGGCGTGGATATTGTTCCTGGTAGTAGCCGTGTTTGCTTCAATCGCCTTTAAATCTTCCAAATACTGGGTGTTTTACTCCGCGGATAAAGGAGGTAAAAATGACTGATATCAATAATTCACTCAGTGAAAATAAATCGCAGGCGAATAATACCGTCAGTGAAAGAGAAAGTCTGCGCACCTTGCGCAGAGAGAAAATCAGCGCAGCCATTCGTTACTGCATCCTGATTATTGTCGGTCTGCTGATGTTATATCCGTTATTGTGGATGTTTTCTGCCGCCTTTAAACCCAATAGTGAGATTTTCGGTCGTGACGCAGATTTAGTGGTAGTGGTTGATTGTCAGATACCAGCCGATGATCTTGTCGTGCATCTCTTCAGA
>NZ_CBFFRK010000266.1:0-831 GCF_965644245.1 Erwinia sp. V71 | reverse complement strand
TATCGGTAGTTAACCCTTCCTCCTACACTCTCCACAATCATGTCCGAGCGTTGCACTTATTATCTGAATTCGCGAACTACCTTTTTTAGTTGGTTTATTTTAACTCAATATATAGGCCAATTGCGATACAAAAAGCATGCAGTAGAATTGGTAAAAGAAGCCCTCTGCTTTGATATCTTGCTCCACAGAAAATTAATGAAAGTGCAAATATTTGGATTTTGGTGGGCAATGAATACTGTGTGTGTATAACTGCAAACAAAACAGAAACAGTCAGGCCACCGATGATATAGCCCGCCTTTTCACCAAGGGCGTTTAAAAAAGAACTCAGGATAATTCCTCTGAAAACCAGTTCCTCCAGTAGAGGGAAAATAATAATTGTGGCTGCGATTTTTACAGCTGCCATTTCATGTGACAAATCTTTAGTAAATTCTGTAACGAAGGGTTCTTTCGGCGTAAGGTAGTAGGAAGCAGTGTAAGCAATAATTATGAGCAAGAAAAAAACAAATGACTGCTTGTTAGGTTTCCCCCAGGTTAATCCTTGGTAAAGTGAGGTGTTATTTAATAAGTGAGTTATGGATAAAAAAATTAAAAGCATCATCAGAGGCTTAATTATCTGCAAATGTAATATTGAGAAATTAAGCTTGGTCATTAAGAATATATTTAGATCAATAGAGGTTAATAATAAATAAAAGAATAAAAAGTTAGATAATCCGAAAATCAGAATCATAAGGCGTTGTTTTAAAATATCCATATCAACCGCGAATTCAGATAATAAGTGCAACGCTCGGACATGATTGTGGAGAGTGTAGGAGGAAGGGTTAACTACCGATA
>NZ_CBFFRK010000265.1:0-859 GCF_965644245.1 Erwinia sp. V71 | reverse complement strand
CAGGATAGCTTATCGGTAGCTAACCGTCCCTCCATCCACATGACCAAGCGTTGCACTTATTATCTGAATTCGCGACCGTCCCTCCATCCACATGACCAAGCGTTGCACTTATTATCTGAATTCGCGCTTCACATCAAAACAACAAAGGAGAAAAATATGAACCAAAAATATGAAAGTTTTATTCGCTTGTCAGAAGTAATAAAAAGAACAGGTATAAGCCGATCAAGCATTTATCGTCTGGTAAATAAAAATAAGTTTCCTGCACCTGTAAAAATAAGTGAAAAGACCATTGCCTTCATCGAGAGAGAAGTAAATGACTGGATTGAAAACCTGATCAATTCTTCACGCAATAAAGCAGCATAATTTAAATTAACATAAAAATAAAAGAGGTATCTATGAGTACACTAATTAAAAAAGCAACAAGAGAAATGGATAAACTGGACTGGGGTTATTTAGATATATTAGCAGAGTATTTATACACACCGCACTGGATAGCTGAATTCGACGATAAAAAGAGCAAGTTTTACAATATAATCATAATCTATCGTGATCTTGATCGCTTTGGTCAGGAATCATTGAAAAGCTATCTGGCGTATAGAAAAAATAAAATCATTTCAGAACGATAATAATATAACAACAGAATTTAAAAATGGTGAGTAAACGCAATATGGCTGGCGTTTGCCTGAGATAAACAATGGGAGAGATAAAGATGAAAACGTTTTATATAAGAAGGTTGTGTTTTAAAATTGAAGTTAATATTTTAGATGAGTTTTATGAAGAGGAACTAAGGAAGGTGCGATTTAATCGTCAATTATGAGAACATAACCCTTTCTTTGACATAGACTTTTCACGATGCCCG
>NZ_CBFFRK010000264.1:0-874 GCF_965644245.1 Erwinia sp. V71 | reverse complement strand
TTCCGGCAGCCTTCAGTGGTCTTTGCAGAGTTAAGACAGGCGGCTTAGCGTTGCACTTCGAACTTGAATCCGCCATTAACGTATTCCCCAGTGGCGACCACCAGGTTAGCACCAGCATAAACAACGACAGGGAAAACAGCAGGCTGGTGACCGACATACTGTCATACAGCGCCATCATCGCCTTACGACGACTGCGCCGGACAACCGGAAAAAATGCACCCCATAGCAGTTGTACAAAATAGGTCACCATCGAAATCAGGCACAGCATAATAATCAGTGAAAATGACCAGCGGGTAAATGTCAGCCTGGCGGGTTCGATATCGAAAGCTTCAAGGATAAACTGCGACGAAAACATATTGGCAAAAAACAGACAGCCGGTGAAACAGAGCACCAGCAGCTTCCAGCTGCGTGCCCGGTTTGCCTCACTGATTTGCCGCTGATGGAAGAAATAATATTCAGCAATCGTCATGCAGATAAACACGCACGCTATCACAAATATGAATCCGGTGCCGCGATTGGCCTCCACCAGCATCATCAGCATGGCGATAAAGAAAAGGAGCAGCGAACAACGTGCGCTCTTAATGATTCCGTGCAGCCGCCCTTTTTTCCCGCGCAGAAAAAAAACATTCAGCTTTTTGCTTTCCCGTTGCTTAAATTTTCCACAGGAAATGTGATAACTGATGATATATGCAACCAGCGTCAGCATGTTGAGAAAAATCGCCAGCGTCAGCAGCCCTTCTGACGGCGTTTTGCGATGGATCATGACGATCACAAAATCAACGATATAGAGAAATATCAGTGGCGGATTCAACTCCGAAGTGCAACGCTAAGCCGCCAATCTTAGCTCTGCAAACACCACAGACGGTTGCCTGAA
>NZ_CBFFRK010000263.1:0-876 GCF_965644245.1 Erwinia sp. V71 | reverse complement strand
TGAAAACGATAGATGAACGGCAATCATTGTAGTCATGAACAGAACTTTGAATGATTAAATCGCACCTTCCTTAATTCGTTCTGCTGTAAGCCACTCAGATAACATAATTACGATTCCCTAGTTTCTGGTGTTCTGCATGTTGACCAATTCGGCCGCCGAGATCCGTGACAATGTTCACAAAGTTAGCGCTAACATCAAAAAATGTTAAAATATTTGTTAGCGCTAACACTTTTAATGTTTTCTGACTATCAGTAACATGCGTCATATTCCTGTGACGTTGTTAACAGACGAAACCGGGAAAATCATTTTAAATCATCGCGTTACTGGCATAATAATCATAAAAAAATCACCCTGTGGTATGATAGCCGGGGTGACGTCATGGTAACGAAACCATGTTAAGGCAGGAGAACAGATGGAAGGTAAGCGGCGTCCTGGCACAGGAAAAAGCACGCTCGCAGATGTGGCTAAACGTGTCGGCGTCAGTGCGATGACGGTATCGCGTGCGTTACGCGCACCGGAAAAAGTCTCGGACTCGTTGCGCGAAAAAATTCAGCAGGTGATTGCTGAACTGGGCTATGTGCCTAATCTGGCCGCCAGCGCACTGGCATCTGCCTCCTCCCGTCTGATCACACTGGTGGTCCCGTCTCTGAAAACCCCGGGTTGCTCAGTGATTTACCATACCCTGCAACAGCAGCTGCTGCCGCAGGGCTACAATATTCTGCTGTCCGAGGCTGATAACGCGAACAGCCGCGGCAGCGAACTGATTGAAACATTACTGGCTTATAACCCAGCCGCTATCGTGCAGGGCGGATTCAAGTTCGAAGTGCAACGCTAAGCCGCCTGTCTTAACTCTGCAAAGACCACTGAAGGCTGCCG
>NZ_CBFFRK010000262.1:0-911 GCF_965644245.1 Erwinia sp. V71 | reverse complement strand
TTCCGGCAGCCTTCAGTGGTCTTTGCAGAGTTAAGACAGGCGGCTTAGCGTTGCACTTCGAACTTGAATCCGCCGGTACGCCTTTACCTTCTGCACAGACACTTTCGCGACGTGTGCTGCGGTCAGGCTGTATTCCGGAGTGATGGGGATACTGCTGCCTAGCGATCCGGCACCGAGGATCGTGGGAATACCCGTGAAGTTCATATCTACACGTTTCAGGGCTTCGCTGCTGTATTCATATTTGCCTACAGAGCAGCCTGTCAGCAATAGCGCGGCTAAAGCTGGCACAATTGTCAGTTTTTTCATGGTCTCTTACTTCACTATCATGCATGTCGAAAATCCCTGGTGAAGACTCGTGACATGCAAACTTATCGCTAATCGGATTAGCGTTATTTACGTCGGGCAGGCCCGCCGCGTTATTGGATTTTCATAAAGCAAAATTAATATTTTTAAGTACTGCCAGTGTGGATATTTAAAGGTGTTTTTTAAATATACCTTCAGGTCGTTGCCTGATTTATCACCAGCTCAAATTCTACACACTATTTATTTCTGTACAACCCCTGCAAAAATCCAGGATTTAAAAAAATTATAATAAATCAGGGATAAGTTAATCTGATACTTCAATCTCCCGCATTATCGTTGTTGTGTAGCGTTATGTTCTGCATATTTTGTGTTAATTTGGCATGAAATATTTTGTCATAGGTTTGACGTAACATTAACAACCAGCATTTTTGTACAGGTCCAGATGGCTATACTGAATTTTAACTATTTCGGTACGTTAAATGTAAATGATTCGCATGAAATAACCTGACCCATAGTTCAGTATTATTACTGGCTAAGGAAGGTGCGATTTAATCGTCAATTATGAGAACATAACTCTTTCTTTGACATAGACTTTTCACGATGCCCGC
>NZ_CBFFRK010000261.1:0-915 GCF_965644245.1 Erwinia sp. V71 | reverse complement strand
GGTTCCGGCAGCCTTCAGTGGTCTTTGCAGAGTTAAGACAGGCGGCTTAGCGTTGCACTTCGAACTTGAATCCGCCACCGACTATCTCAAACAGGAAGGGAAAATCCCGCAGTAATATTATCGGGCGGCAGAATTGCCGCCCGTTGTTATACGGGTGAGGTTTTATTTCGGCGAAGCCAGCCATATGCGTTTTCTTTTATCTTATGAGTGAGAGAATAAAGATAAATATCAAACCTGCCGCTTGCTGACTTTATGTGATTAACAGGATTTTTTTCTCTTCGTGATAATAAGGCGTTTTCTTTATTTTAAAAGGGTGCTGGCGCAGAGGGGATTATCGGTAAAGCGGCAGATTCCCGGTCAGTTTCGTGATTTTTTTCTTTGGCCCAATCAGGCCAATCGCCACCAGTTCGATGTTTTCACTGTTGACGGAGGAAATGCGTTCACCATACTCTTCGTATGTTTTGCAGGACTGCGCTAATGCACTGAATGGCATCAGATAAATCTCCTCATCATCTTTCGCATGATGCTGTAACTGGCTGAGATAATCTCCTGATGCCAGTAACACCGGAAGGGGGGCATAGATTACGCCCGGGTAATTCGCCTTATCCACACTTTGCATATCTGGCCCGACAATATTTTCCACCGTGCGGCCAAAACTGATCCCAATGACACTCGCGGCATTGATAGCCAGGCCTGCGGGAAGATCTTTATCAATAATAATGGTGCAGCGATGTTGACTGGCATCGAATTTCATAACGTTCCTCAGTGCTGTTATTTCAGACCCATCTGTTTGAAGCCAGTTTATTATGGCGAAACAGAGTGGAAAATTGTCACCTTTTTTGGTCGTGACGCAGATTTAGTGGTAGTGGTTGATTGTCAGATACCAGCCGATGATCTTGTCGTGCATCTCTTCAG
>NZ_CBFFRK010000260.1:0-934 GCF_965644245.1 Erwinia sp. V71 | reverse complement strand
CAGTAGACATCACTGACAATTGCTACCTCAGAAAATCAAACCTGTCAACTTTTGGAAACCGCTATCGTATAGTAACAGCCTGTTTATAAGAGGGATTACCGATGGCTACCGCAGCAAAAAAAGTTGAGTTAACTAAATGGTTTAAGCCTGAGAATTATAATGTTTTAAAAGACATCACCGTTATGCAACTTTGCCAGGAGATCCGCAAACGGAAGGCAATGTTTGACGAACTGGAAGAAGCGCTGGAAAGCGATGAACCTGAATGGTGTGTGAGTCAGGCTAATCCTGAAGAAAGGGATTTAATCCTCTCAGGGAAGCCGTTGTTAGCCTCTAAGTCAACAGACGAGGATTGCAACGCTTATGAAAGTGATCAGCATGTCAGGCTTATGACTGCTGGTAAGCTTTATCAGTTGGAAGGGTACATCAAAGAAACCGGATTGCTTGACTACGGAGAAAAAACGGTAACATTCCACACAGAAAAAAACAGGTACGGGTTGCAGCAACCTATCCTGCGATACAAACAGATACGCGCTCAGCAACTGGTTGAATCCAGGAATTTTACTGACGAGCAGAAAAAGAACCTTGTTCGAAGGGCAGAAAGTGCAATTAATCTGGAAATCGATATCAGTCTATCAACGGATGATCAAATCATTGAATCAATGCGCTACCTGTTAAACCGCTGGCGTAAGCAAACTGGGATTAAGCCCAAAACCAGCCAGCAGAGCTATGGTTTCGGTGCAGTGATGGTTCAAAAGATAGTCGATTTTCGAGTCATTCCCATTTTAGACCTTCTATATCATGCCAAATCAAACAACTACAAACTCAGCGACAAAGATCTGGAACAGCTTCTCTACCATTGGAAGGTGCGATTTAATCATTCAAAGTTCTGTTCATGACTACAATGATTGCCGTTCATCTATCGTTTTCAGTGTTT
>NZ_CBFFRK010000259.1:0-939 GCF_965644245.1 Erwinia sp. V71 | reverse complement strand
CCGGCAGCCTTCAGTGGTCTTTGCAGAGTTAAGACAGGCGGCTTAGCGTTGCACTTCGAACTTGAATCCGCCAACTGATACGGCGTATAACTCTGGAACTGCTCGTTAAGGTGAGTAAATCCGTCAGGCTCAGAGGTCGTACTCCAATCGATACAGTGCGATTTGAGAGCCGCATTTCGGTTTGTCGTAAACTCAAGCGACGTCAGGCTGGATATATCTTTGAGGCGTTCCAGTACCTTACAGAAGTAAGCCGCAGCCTGCCCGGAAAAGCCAAACTTATGATGAGCAGGGTCAATGTACTGGAAAGAAAAGCTAAGAGTCGACGTAGTGGCGTTGGGCGTCCCGGCGACGATTTGGTTACCCGCCACCGGTATCTTACTTGCTCTAATCTTTCCTTTAGCCACGTTCAGGCATCCATCATACTGCGGTAAAATTTAGCAGTGATGTTTTTGTCGATATCATTTCGACATGGAACATCGGACGGTATGCCTGCACGAGCTAATAGCCACGGCTCTTCCTGGTGGGTCATCTGCTCCAACTCATAAGCTGAGTAGCCACCGAAGACTTTATAAATTTCGTCCAGATGTTCAGCAACACCCTCAGGGAGTTCAGGGCATGGTATCTCACTGGTGATCGGCTGCCATTTGTAATCGGCGAATCTGATATACAAATCTCTCGCTACAGGGCCATGTACCCATGCCTCAAACCTATCAGCAATCAACTCTTCACCGTCATTCAATGCCATGAACCAAGCATCAGCATAGAACACCATTTTTTGCAGTTTTAGCGGCGTCATAACATCCCCATGCTCTTGAGCAAAGCACAGCAAGTAATCCGCCACGCTGTTAAGGGTTGCTAATGCCATTATGGAAGGTGCGATTAATTCGATGGGAACCATTTTTTCGTCCTGTCATCGTATGGTAAATGAACAAAGAACCG
>NZ_CBFFRK010000258.1:0-947 GCF_965644245.1 Erwinia sp. V71 | reverse complement strand
TCCGGCAGCCTTCAGTGGTCTTTGCAGAGTTAAGACAGGCGGCTTAGCGTTGCACTTCGAACTTGAATCCGCCGTTCAGTGCCAGACGCAGACTTTGCTAACACGGTGTTATGTTAGTCGAAGGGAATGAGATCAAAGATTAGGAGGTCACAAATATGAGTCGTTTGATACTAAATGTCCCCTTTAGCGAGAAGGATGATGCAAAGCAGAAAGGTGCCCGATGGGATCCAGAACTAAAAAAATGGTATGTGCCAACGGGAAAATCAAGCTTGCAATTCATCCCATGGATACCTGAACTTACAGATAATAAGAAATATCACTTATTCAATGAATATTACTTCATTGGTGAGAATGAGCGTCTATGCTGGAAATGTGGGGAGTTAATCAGCCTGTTTGCCTTCTGCCTTCCACGAGGTCATAAATATCTGACCATTGATTACCTTGATCCAGATGATGAAGCGATTGAGGACTCCAGCGAATGGAGCTATTATGATAACTCTCTCTTTCGCGGCGAAAGTGATGGTACTTGTTATTCGTGGTCTACCAGCCCTTGCTTTTCTGGAGTCGCCAATATTACTGAAGTGACTCCCCGTGCATTAGGTTATATTAGACACTTTACAACGAACTGGCGTCCCGGAAACAGTAAAATGGCAGGTTATAGCTATTATGCTAATCATTGCCCACATTGTTCAAGGTTGCAGGGCGACTTTATGATTTTCAGTGAACCCGGAGGAGCATTTCTACCTTCTTCCCAAAAAGAGGCTTCAAAGATCAAATTACACAAAATAGATGAGCCTGTATTTTTAAAAGGTGGAACCTGTTTTACAACATGCGACTTTTATGAAGATATGACACACGTAATTTAGCTGGTAGACGGCGGATTCAAGTTCGAAGTGCAACGCTAAGCCGCCTGTCTTAACTCTGCAAAGACCACTGAAGGCTGCCGG
>NZ_CBFFRK010000257.1:0-953 GCF_965644245.1 Erwinia sp. V71 | reverse complement strand
GCGGGCATCGTGAAAAGTCTATGTCAAAGAAAGGGTTATGTTCTCATAATTGACGATTAAATCGCACCTTCCTTAATGTGCACTGTCCTGCGCATGGTG
Organism: Erwinia sp. V71; assembly: GCF_965644245.1. Taxonomy (NCBI): domain Bacteria; kingdom Pseudomonadati; phylum Pseudomonadota; class Gammaproteobacteria; order Enterobacterales; family Erwiniaceae; genus Erwinia; species Erwinia sp. V71. Next base: position 854 of record NZ_CBFFRK010000257.1, on the reverse strand, counting down.
ATTTTTCACCATCGCGTTCACCGCCAGAACCATCAGCCCCGCACCGGCCAGCAACAGAAACGGATAGCCGAGTCCTTTAAACAACCAGATCCCCGTCATGCCGCCAGCCAGGAAAGACAAAATGGTAAAGGTGTGCAGCTTCAGCCTTTCCAGATACAGCGGCGCATCCTTGGGGGATTCCTTCCGCCGGAACACATCAAACAGCATAGCCAGCTCAATACCAATATCCGTGGCGGTGCCGGAGACATGCGTGGTTCTGACACGCGCATTGGAGATACGTGTCACCACCGCATTCTGCAGCCCCATCAGAAAACTCAGGCTGAGGATCAGCAGCACGCCCGGCGACGCCGGTGTGAACCAGCTTTCAATAATACCGAGCGCGATCAACGCGACGCCTTCAATCAGAATATTAAAGGCGTAGATGGTTTTGATTTTACGTCTTCGGCCTGCATTGATAATCAGCGTCGAAAAGGTGGAACCGGCAATAAACAGACAGACGACGGATAAGAAGAAGACCCCGACCTGCAGATCGGCTTTTGCCAGATGGTCAGAGAGTGAGGAGACATTACCGGTCATATTGGCGGAAAAAAAGCCGACAACTTCAAATGCAGCGGTATTAAGTGCTCCGGCAACCGCTGCCAGCGTGCAGGCCAGCTGGCTGTCGGTATTGATCGTCCTTGTTTCACTGGCGGTGATAAGCATTGGTACTGGATCTGTTGGTTTTTGTATCGGGGTATCATCCTCTTGTTTTTGGGGATGGGCAAGGCTGAGGGAGAGCCACTTAAGGAAGGTGCGATTTAATCGTCAATTATGAGAACATAACCCTTTCTTTGACATAGACTTTTCACGATGCC
>NZ_CBFFRK010000256.1:0-975 GCF_965644245.1 Erwinia sp. V71 | reverse complement strand
CGGCAGCCTTCAGTGGTCTTTGCAGAGTTAAGACAGGCGGCTTAGCGTTGCACTTCGAACTTGAATCCGCCAGTAACAACCATATCAAACTGGTCAATGCGTAGTTGTCTCATTTTCTGGTTCTTTATCAGAACAAGAACCATACTACATGAGTCAATTTAGGATTTTTTACCTTGCTCTTATAGTGATAAGAAATTATAAACGTATGCTTTACTAAAAAATTCACATTACTATAAGATAACAAAATTTACAAACAAGTAAGCGTCAACAATAATAGCAAACAACACATTTTTGAATGTGCCTACGAGGTTTCAATGAGATACAAAATTGTAGTTTTAAGCTCCATACTAATTATTTCTGGTGCAGTTAATGCTTCAACAGTTGAGAATTGTGTTAATGTAAGACCATCCGATATTGAAGAATTATTCAACAAATGGAACGCTTCGTTGCGAACTGGCGATCCCAAAAAAGTTACAGATAATTATCTGAGTGATGCGGTACTTGTTCCCACTATATCAAATAAAATACGGCTTACGCAGGCTGAAAGGATTGATTACTTTGAACATTTTCTTGCTAAAAAACCAGTTGGCAAAATTGACAGTAGAAATATACGAATTGGCTGTAACGAAGCAATTGACGTAGGAACCTACACGTTTACTTTTGGTGACAATACAAAAGTTTCCGCCCGATACACATTTACCTATGATTATACAGGTAAAGAATGGAAAATATCATCTCATCACTCATCTGTTATGCCTGAGAAGCTAAATTAACTTGAAGCAAGCCATATAAACCACTATGTAAATATAAATATTTATATGGCTAATATTAACTACTGATAGTAATCAACCACACTTCACCTTTGAAACATTACTTACCGTATATACCTGAAAATCGCATCCGCGAATTCAGATAATAAGTGCAACGCTTGGTCATGTGGATGGAGGGACGGTTAGCTACCGATAAGCTATCCTG
>NZ_CBFFRK010000255.1:0-978 GCF_965644245.1 Erwinia sp. V71 | reverse complement strand
ATCATTCAAAGTTCTGTTCATGACTACAATGATTGCCGTTCATCTATCGTTTTCAGTGTTTTGGGCGGTTCTTTGTTTATTTACCATACTATGACAGGACGAAAAAATGGTTCCCATCGAATTAATCGCACCTTCCTTAACGGAATTAAGAAAAAAATAGAAAAGACAGATCATAAATAGTAGATCTGTCTTTAATCAGGTTTACTAAGTGTTATCTTTGGTTATGCCAGAAACACCATTGCTTTTTACTGATGCAATACCTGTTTCACGTGATTGAGTACTGGCATACATCTGACTTGTGCCAATAACCTGATGGTTAGCAGCTTTGAGATTAAAAAAGCATTTGCCATTTGAGGACACTTTTTTCTCATAGCGTTCATCGATAGGGCTGTTTGCCTGAACTGATGCAATGCCGTTTTCTGCTGCACCTTTCGTTGTGTAAAGTTCACTGGTAAGAATGATCTCTCCATTACCCGCTTTGAGAACGAACCTGAACTGCCCATCACTGCTTTTGTTTAACTCGAACCATCCGGACATAATAACCCCTTGATTTGTCGTATTAATAATACATGCTCTATGAGGGTACGTATAGCTGTTTAAGTATGTGCATAAACCAGGATATTTTCAAATATTTTGCATGAATTACTGAAAATGGAATTATCTTATGGTCTTCCACACTGGTTATAGTGTTTGCACATTCAGCAGGTATATATCAAAGGATACAGAATTTAACCGTTTACATTTTAAAACTTGTTTTACAATATGCGAGGTTGAGCAAACCCACCGGGTGCGGTAGTGATTTTTTAAATTGTTATATTATTTAATCACTACGCTTGACTTTGCCTCATTATGTGTTAATTAAAAATATGTTGTTGGCGGATTCAACTCCGAAGTGCAACGCTAAGCGGCGGATTCAAGTTCGAAGTGCAACGCTAAGCCGCCTGTCTTAACTCTGCAAAGACCACTGAAGGCTGCCGG
>NZ_CBFFRK010000254.1:0-985 GCF_965644245.1 Erwinia sp. V71 | reverse complement strand
CAGGATAGCTTATCGGTAGCTAACCGTCCCTCCATCCACATGACCAAGCGTTGCACTTATTATCTGAATTCGCGGGCTTCATATATCTTTCTCGGAAAAATGGCGCAGACCTGTACAGCACATTGACAGGTAAGTTCCATCCGTTCCACGCGGAAACTAACCTCTATCAGCAGTGGCTGCGAAAACAGTCAGAGCACAGATACAGCGGTCACAATCCCCTGTTACACGATATTCTCCGCCAGCGGATTAAATACGCATCGGCGCGTGAGTTTATTCCCGGAGGCGATCGCCCTCTGGTATACGAGGCGGACGGTGTACCCGTACTGAATACCTGGAAGCCATACGAACCACAGACAACCGACGCAGCCGGTACTGATTTGTCACTCTGGGTTGAATATCTGGAACGCCTGTTCCCGGATGCAGACGAGCGGCACACCGTTGTGCAATGGCTGGCGCATATGTTCCAGCACCCGGAGGTTAAACCCTCATGGCACCTCATGTTGACGAGTGCGACAGGCACAGGGAAGGGATTCCTGTTCGATCAGGTTCTCGCACCTCTGCTACTGGGGCAGGCATCGTTACTCAGTTCGTATGACAAACTGACTGGTCAGTTCAGCACTGTGATCGCCAATAATTTGCTGGTGTTTCTGGACGATTGCCGCAGTAGCTCAAAATCGCTGCATACCCGGTTGAAATCCCTGCTGACAGAGCGCCGCCAGCAGATCGAGGAGAAGCAGGAGCAGGCCCGGATGGTTTCAACCTATACCCGGTTTATCCTCGCCAGCAACGAGCGACGCCCGATCCGCTTTTCACCGAACGAGCGCGAGCGCCGTTGGTTCGTCGTCCGGTTTATGGAGCATCGCCATAACCCAGAGGAGACCGGCGAATTTATCGGTCGATTAGCACAATGGCTAAGGAAGGTGCGATTTAATCGTCAATTATGAGAACATAACCCTTTCTTTGACATAGACTTTTCACGATGCCC
>NZ_CBFFRK010000253.1:0-987 GCF_965644245.1 Erwinia sp. V71 | reverse complement strand
GTTCCGGCAGCCTTCAGTGGTCTTTGCAGAGTTAAGACAGGCGGCTTAGCGTTGCACTTCGAACTTGAATCCGCCACATAGCCTTAACAAAAATAAGGTGATATTTGCCTTCGTCGCTGAATTCAGCGCCTCATAAATTATAAGGCGTAATCACCGATACCTTAGAGAACACCTCCGGTTTATCCGAGGCCGGAATAAAACCATGGAATGTCAGCAGAGTACGAAAAATACTGCGCGCATCTTCCTGCAAATCATGCTGAATGACTGCATCCAGCTGACCATGGCGAATTAATCGGCAATTCTCATCGTCCAGATCGTGACCAATAAACACTTTAATATCACGTGCAGCCGCGGTGAATGCGCGACGAATAGCGGCATTGCCACCGCCAACGCAATAAACCGCACCCAGTGCCGGATTATTTTGCAGGGCATATTTCACCGCTAGAAATGTAGGGGCATCAATACCGTAACCGTCGCTGATACGCACCGGATTAAGCTGCGGCGCCATTTCCCGCAGGCCATCACAAAATCCCTGAACTCTCTCTTCTTCACCAAGGAAATGTTTACTGCCGAGCACCACCGCAATATCCCTTTTTTCATCACGCAGCCAGCGTGACATTAAATAGGCCGCCGTCTTTCCGGCTGACTGATTATCCATGCCGACATAACGAAGGCGTTTACTGGCAGGTATATCGGTCACAATGGTCACCACCGGCAGACGATATTTCTGCAACTCTGCGATAGTCTGCACCAGCACCGGACTGTTCTCTGCTTTGAGGATAATGCCATAACTGTCATTGGCGCATTTCAGCATTAAGCGTTTCACTTCCTGCACGCTGATATTCTCAAACAGATGAAAACGCAGATTCAGCCTGAAGGGAGAAAACTGATTAATTTGTTCCACCAGCGCCTGGCGGATTCAAGTTCGAAGTGCAACGCTAAGCCGTCTGTCTTAACTCTGCAAAGACCACTGAAGGCTGCCGGAAC
>NZ_CBFFRK010000252.1:0-1000 GCF_965644245.1 Erwinia sp. V71 | reverse complement strand
GAGCGGTAGTTCAGTTGGTTAGAATACCTGCCTGTCACGCAGGGGGTCGCGGGTTCGAGCCCCGTCCGTTCCGCCACTTTTTACGAAGGCCCTGAGCATTAGCTCAGGGCTTTTTCGTATGTGCAATATACTTTTCATCCCTGCTCCCACGCTCATCTCCTTCTGGTCATTTTGCTTAAAACACCTTCTAAAATGCATCGCTAGTCATCAGTTATTCGCGGTTATTCGTTTTAATGGGTAGCTGAGACACTGATTAATGTGAAAACAGTCACAAAAGTGCAAACAACTTATATTGTTGCCTCCTCTCTTTTCATCATAACTTTTACCTGAAAATAAAATCATTTAAAAACATATAGCTATACAAAATTCGCGACATTGCCCGGGAGAATAATGTGATTTATATCTCATATTTTGGCTGGGTTATTAGCTGTCAATAGTTAGAGCAGGGAAAAAACCTTACATAAATGTGATCGCTGTCGGAAAAATTAGTACCCCCATCATTACCATTAACTCCATGTTAACGCACTGGCATTATATTGGGAGTCGATAATGAAAATAGGATTAGTCATTAGTGGTGGTGATGTCAGTGGTATCAATAATTTCCTGTTTCAGATTAACCGGATGACGGAATCAGAAATTGTTGTTTTTGATGGTGGTATTAATGGTCTCATCGCTAACCAGTTTAAAGCGATTTCACGCCGCGACCTGGTCGATTTATCGATTTCGGCAGTACCGTTAATTGCCTCTGGCAGAAAAGAGGATAAATGTAAAAAATCAGATTATGAGAAGATCGTAAAAAACATTCGTCATCGGAAACTTGATTGTCTGATTATGGCAGGAGGGGATGGCTCTTTTCAGTTTTTAAAAGTCCTCAGCGGCTACGGTATTAATTGTTATGGCATTGGCATGACAATTGATAACGACATGGCGGATTCAAGTTCGAAGTGCAACGCTAAGCCGCCTGTCTTAACTCTGCAAAGACCACTGAAGGCTGCCGGAA
>NZ_CBFFRK010000251.1:0-1002 GCF_965644245.1 Erwinia sp. V71 | reverse complement strand
GGTTCCGGCAGCCTTCAGTGGTCTTTGCAGAGTGAAGACAGGCGGCTTAGCGTTGCACTTCGAACTTGAATCCGCCATATACGCTCTATTTAACTCTGGAAGTGAATGGCAGAAATGATGGGCAGATCGTGCCAGTAAACGTGATCAATCAGCACTACTGGCTGCCCGCGGAAGTGCTTTCACGCAATTTTATTCGCCTGCCTGCAGGCAGCGCCGGGCTTATCGACAGTCAGACGCTCACAGATGTCACCATCGAATACGACAGTCCGCAGCAAAAGCTGATATTCCGTGTGCCAGATAGCTGGCTGCCGCAACAGACCTTTCGTAATCAGGGGATGCTGAATTACAGTGCGCCACAAAGCAGCGCCGGTTTGTTGATGAACTATGACGTTTATTCGCTGAAATCGGATAACAACAACAGCTACACCGCGGTGTGGCTGGAACAGCGCCTGTTTGGCACCGCAGGCATGTTCACCAATACCGGCACATGGCGACAAAACTGGTCGGGAAACACCAGCACCCGTGATCACTATCTGCGCTATGACACCAGCTGGAGATACAGTGATGTCGATAACATGATCAGTTACCAGTTGGGGGATGTGATCAGCGATTCCCTCTCCTGGAGCAACTCGGTCCGGCTTGGCGGTGTGCGCATCAGCCGTAATTTCTCGGTACGCCCGGATCTGGTCACCTATCCGTTGCTTAACTGGTCGGGTACAGCAGCGGTGCCTGGCAGTGTTGATCTGTTTATTAATGGCTACAAAGCCAGCAGCAACAGCCTGAATGCCGGCCCCTGGACGTTAACCAATGTCCCGTACATTAACGGCGCCGGGGAAGCGACGGTCGTAACCACCGATGCGCTTGGCCGGCAGGTTTCCACCAGCATTCCGTTTTACGTCTCCAACCAGCTGCTGCGTGCAGGGTTAAGGGCGGATTCAAGTTCGAAGTGCAACGCTAAGCCGTCTGTCTTAACTCTGCAAAGACCACTGAAGGCTGCCGGAA
>NZ_CBFFRK010000250.1:0-1014 GCF_965644245.1 Erwinia sp. V71 | reverse complement strand
GCAGGATAGCTTATCGGTAGCTAACCGTCCCTCCATCCACATGACCAAGCGTTGCACTTATTATCTGAATTCGCGCATTACACCACTCTGCGTGGCAATCGCAATGGTCGGTTTGCTGGGTGCGAATACAACCACTGTCGCAATGGAAGCGGCTCACGGCTTATCAGGTGTCGGGTCAGCTTTCACAGGAGCGCTGCAGTTTGGCGTGGCCTTTGCCTGCTCAGCGGCTGTCGCAGCATGTATATCGGAAAGCGCCTTTCCACTTGCGATGGGAATGACAATCCCGGCCGTAATCGCGCTCTTATTGTGGTTGTTTTATTCCTTCTCAGCTGAAGGTGACGGGCTCCGGGAATAACACCTGATATCAAGGTTAACAATAAAGGATTTTTACAGCGTGAGCATAACTGTAGTTTCTGATAAGACAGGAGGCGCCGTTGAAATTCGATATCATCATGGGCCATTGCGAAAAAGTGGCTGAACACATTCATGCATTTAATGTCTCTCAGCGTGATTAACTTATAGAGTTGACATTTTTTCCAGCAGAGACATGACGTGAATCGTAACCGTCATATTCGTGACATGCTGATGTTCAGTCAGATGGAAATCCGGTCTTGCTCATGACCCGTTCCAGAACACGCCTGAACGTCCCCTGATGACGTAACTTTAAGCTGACGGTGCCACATGGTTCGCTGGCAATCCCGGTGGGGTAACTGGAGAATTTTGCATGATGCCCGCTCTGGCTGGTTTATCGTCATGAGGCTTAATGAAATTAAGCCAGCAGAAACGGAGCAGCAACAGCCGTCGTCATTCAACCTTAACCGAACGGGATGATTCTGGTGGTTCATCCACACTTCTGGCAGTGCTCTTACCCCGGTAAGTTCGTCTGCCGGGCCCAAACACTGTATGGAGGCAGAAGTAGCCTCGGGAGGGATAAGCAGTAAGCGTCTCATCCAGACCGTCTTTTATTTTTGCCCGTGTTTTCTACCATGGACACTTTCGCGAACATGGACTCTG
>NZ_CBFFRK010000249.1:0-1016 GCF_965644245.1 Erwinia sp. V71 | reverse complement strand
TTCAGGCAACCGTCTGTGGTGTTTGCAGAGCTAAGATTGGCGGCTTAGCGTTGCACTTCGGAGTTGAATCCGCCAAGTACATTAATCTTCCGCCTTCTCTCCATCCTAATCCAGGTCATTCATCCTGCCAGCCCTTGCCAGCACTGGCCTCGCGCGATCTACCATACAAGGAACAAATTTTGTTCAATTTTTAAAATCCGGTGTTATAATGTGACCCACGTCACACTATTGACCTCTGGTCAGCGGGCGGAGAAATTTCCCTGGCGTTTCTCCTGTACCCGATGGTGATGCCATTTTGGTCGGGGCATTTATCATCTGGAATCCGGGAGTTTGTTCGATGGGCACAATAGCCGCGAGTGTGGTGCTGATGCGCTGGGAGCTGCTGAGCGCAGTTATGATGTTTTTCGCCAGCAGTTGCAAAATAAAATGCCGTCAGCGCAGTCGCAATGCCATGGCGTTTGTTTTTAGCGGAATCGGTATTGGTATGTCATGCTGGTTCGTCACTGGCCTGCTGGGTATCACACTGAGCGCAGAAAACCTGCATAACTTCTGGTCCGTAACCAAAGACGTGTTTATCGAAGTGATGAGCCAGACACCGCCTAACCTGCCGATGCCATAAGCCCTGAACAATATAATGCAGGCTGTCCACAGCCTGCATTTTCCTGCACCTGCCGTTCTACACTTTTTTTAGCATCGCCGGGATATTCAGCTCCTGTTGTTCTGATGACGGACGTGCGTGATGGATACGATCCTGAATCCACATCTCCCCCATCATCTGATTGAGTCCGCGATCCAGCCCGGTCACCAGACCCGCGCCAGGCGTGAAGGTCAGTTCGCCAAAATAAATATGGCCTTCGTGGATATACCAGTCGACACGCACATAATCGAAATCAGCAGCCAGGCGTTTACTCAACTCCAGCGCCTGTACCAGTGCGCGATGGTTAGGGAAGGTGCGATTTAATCATTCAAAGTTCTGTTCATGACTACAATGATTGCCGTTCATCTATCGTTTTCAG
>NZ_CBFFRK010000248.1:0-1031 GCF_965644245.1 Erwinia sp. V71 | reverse complement strand
TTCCGGCAGCCTTCAGTGGTCTTTGCAGAGTTAAGACAGGCGGCTTAGCGTTGCACTTCGAACTTGAATCCGCCAAAGGGCTGCATCCATCCAATAGACTCCCCAGCCTACAAGCCAATTGGCATATGCGTGAACCAATATTTTACCGGAAGCACCGCTTCTACAGGTAAATGCGGTATTGTTGTTAATGTTGCCTGATGACACTATCGTGTTTCCCTCACTCCCTTTCCATACACCATCAATACACCACACAGGCGAACCGTTTGCCGCTTTGCTGATAAGTCCGTTGGGTGAGCATGTTTCACCAGTAATCGCTGTTGATGTGGGTTGTATATACCTTCCTGCTATGTTTCCTGATGCGGAGATCCCCCCTGACGCTTTGCCATTACCTGAAGCCGTAATTTTTAGGTCTCCACGGATTTTTTGGCTACCTACAACATCCAGCTTTACGGAATCATTGATAAAAGAGTTAACATCCATCAAAAGCATATACCCGTCAGCATTTCCGCCTTCCAATCTGACTGACAATGCGTTAGCGTCTGTTGAGGAGCTACCGCCACCAATGGTCATTCGGGTGTTATTAGTATTTGCGACAAACTCTTTAGATCTGATGGTATTGCTGTTTATCACGTTAAGAGAATTGATAACGCCATCAAAAACAGCGCTGTTTTTCACATAGAGATCGGTAGAACTCACTTTCTGTGCATATACCATGTTGGCATTAGCGATATTCTTTCCTCCCATATTCAGATCCCCTGTCATTGGCAGTGTCCCATCACGACGTAGGTAAACAGAATACATGGAGGAATCGTATCCTACACGGTAGGCCAGCAACCCCGCAGTATTAATCCCACTATAGTTATTTTGGTTCTCAGTCCATTGACCACCCATACCCGATGCCACCGTTGCAGATTGCGTCATACCGCTATCAATGCCAGCCGCTTGCATGGCTTTGCCTAAGGAAGGTGCGATTAATTCGATGGGAACCATTTTTTCGTCCTGTCATCGTATGGTAAATGAACAAAGAACCG
>NZ_CBFFRK010000247.1:0-1032 GCF_965644245.1 Erwinia sp. V71 | reverse complement strand
GCAGGATAGCTTATCGGTAGCTAACCGTCCCTCCATCCACATGACCAAGCGTTGCACTTATTATCTGAATTCGCGGGATACTGACCAGTTCTGTCGGACCCGGCTGGGGACTGGCAATTGATGCGTTAGGTTTCGCGGCCTCTGCCCCGCTTTATTTCTTAATTCGCGTTACGCCAGTCAATGCATGTCCACCTCCAGGTAATATCCTGCAGGACTTAAAAGAAGGCTGGAAAGAATTCGCAGGCCGAACCTGGGTATGGACGGTTGTTGTCCAGTTCACAATTATCAATGCCGCATTTAGTGGCGTAGTGATGGTGCTTGGCCCAGTGATTGCTGATGCTTCGTTTGGGCGAACCCATTGGGGGATGATTGTTGCCGCGCAGAGTGTTGGGCTTGTTGCTGGTTCGTTCCTCGCTCTGAGATGGCGCCCACGCCGCGATCTCTTTATTGGTGTCATGCTGGTTGCACTTTGCGCAATACCCATTTTTATGCTTAGTCAGCCCGCTTCCGCAACGTGGCTTATTTCAGGTTTCTTTATTGCTGGCGTCGCTTTTGGCCTGTTCGGCGTATCCTGGGCACATTCACTACAAACGCATATTCCGCAGGAAAAACTGGCTCGGGTATATGCCTATGACGCAGTCGGTTCGTTTGTGGCGATCCCCTTCGGTGAACTGATTGCCGGACCGCTGGCACTGCATTATGGTAGCAGTAACGTGCTTCTGGTTTCAGCGGTGGCAGTCGTCATCGCAACATTAGCAGCCGGTCTGGTCCCTGCGATTAGACAACTCGATAACGCCTCACAGGTTACGTCGCAAAAGGCGACGACACACTTATGATAATACTCAAAAAACACAGAATTCAGGGTATAAACCAAATCTAAAGACTGGCAAAGACAATCGCGACACTTGATGTTGCCATAGCCTGATAGCATGATTTATGTGCGGTACTGTCTGCATCCTGAATCGCCACGGATAATCTAGACACTTCCGAGCCGTTGATAATACTGGTTTTCATATTCTATCGGTGACATCT
>NZ_CBFFRK010000246.1:0-1056 GCF_965644245.1 Erwinia sp. V71 | reverse complement strand
CCGGCTGATCGAAGAGATGCGAAACTGTGATCGAACTTCGATGCCAATCCGTGATCGTTCAGAGCGGAATACGCACATGACCAAGCGTTGCACTTATTATCTGAATTCGCGCATTACCATTACAATAAACTGCCAGTAATTTTTCATATGATGTCTTTTTGCCATGTGTGGCTGAGGGAGAATGGTTAAGGTTTTTGTTATTGGTGTTTTTTCTGACTACAATAGCTTTTATTAAAGATGCAAAAGGCGGCGAACCAGAACGCGGTTGTTGCTGAACGACTGATCTACAGAAGCCGGCGGGGGTTGCTGGTGGTTACGGCAGGCAATGTTGAGTGATTCTGCTTGATCATCTCCACCCTGAGTGGGCAAAAAATTACCAGCAGTGATGTTCTGACCACAGAACTCAGGAACGGATGGTGATGTTGATCCACTTTTTGGACGATTTTTACCCCCTTTTTCAAAAAAATTTTAATTATATGTATATTTTTAAATCTTACGAATGAATGAGATTTCAATAGAAAATCTAATGATTTTTTCTGCTTGTTTAATTTTGTCATAATCTTACCTTATGATTACAATCGTGTTTTTTTCTTTCGTTGAAATTTAAGTATCAATAATCATTAAGTTTACTTAATGTGGCAAATAAGGTTATTCCTATTTACATACTTTATGCATTAATTTCTTTATTTGGGGCTTGATAAGTATTAGCGTGTTAAATATATTCTCATCCGCGATCAGTCCCAGGAGCAATTAAAATGCAATCAGCAATGTTGCTATCATTAGCTATAGTAATGTTTTTGTTGGTGCTTTACTCATTTTTCAAACACGTAAAAACGTCTGCGGAACGAAAAGTCGGATATAGAAGAAAATCTTAAAAGGAATAAGAGGCAGTCTGATGGTTATTCTGGAACTTGGTTATTATATTAAAAAAAATATAATGGTGATATAACCCTCTACGCCCGTATTCAGGGCGAGACGGTTAAGGAAGGTGCGATTTAATCGGTGGGGTTCAGTGGAGTCCTTAGCTGTATTAGCCTTACCTTAGCTGAGCTGTAT
>NZ_CBFFRK010000245.1:0-1073 GCF_965644245.1 Erwinia sp. V71 | reverse complement strand
ATCGTGATCGGAGATGGATGCCAAATCATGATCGACCTTGATGCCAAACCGTGATCGATTCACATGCCATTTTGCAGTGAATAAGGCGGAAAGATTTCAGATGAAGGGAAAAAATGTTTTATGGCATCCAAAGTTGTTTTGAGAAGAAAACCTGCATAACGGCGAGATTTACCGCCGCATGCAGGATTTGAGACCAAAACGTCACTGACGTCTGGAAAGCTGAACTGCCGTGAGGAACAAACCTGGTGCGCTGACGGGCTTCATTCAGTTTTAGGGACTGGATAAACCCGGACTTTTTCAGCAGCTGTGCCATTTCAATGAGTGACTCCGAATAAGGCACCGAGCGGTGGGCCTTGGGACTGAGAAAAACCCGGTATTTTTCGTCGGAAAGTGAGCTGAGAACCAGCGTAATGATCTGATGGGAGAGATCTCCGGCTTTAAGTGCCTGTAAGAGCAGCGCAAGCCGCAGGTCGTCGTTATTCAGTCCAGGCACCAGATGCCGGAGGGACTCTGCCGGTATGAACATACTCCAGGTTTGTAGCCCCGCAATCAGCTCAGGATTGCTCAGTGTCAGAGAAGGGTTCTGGAAAACGAGACAGGCAAGGAGCGGCGTCATCGATTGAATGATCCCGCTTTTCTGGCTGAAATGGGCATCAGCAATGCTTTTCATAATCCAAACTCCCTCGTAAACACAATGTAAAAATAGTGAGTTGCTATGGTGCATTAGAGCATTTTGGTGCGCTATTTTGGTTCTTTTGCTTTTTTGATGATCAATAAAGCTGGAGTCAATTCTTGCTTTTGGCGGGAAGTAAATCTGTAAATGTGCGGGAGAGTGAATTGGTAATAATGTTTTTTAGATTAAATTCAATGACATATATCATTTTTTATCATTTAACGGGCGGGGAGGTTCTGGTTAAGTAAAAATCAAAAAGGGTATGGCAAACCTTTTGCTTAACTCATTATGTTCGTCAGTTAAAACCGGGCCTGAGAGCGTAGTACGCGAATTCAGATAATAAGTGCAACGCTCGGACATGATTGTGGAGAGTGTAGGAGGAAGGGTTAACTACCGATAA
>NZ_CBFFRK010000244.1:0-1107 GCF_965644245.1 Erwinia sp. V71 | reverse complement strand
GGTTCCGGCAGCCTTCAGTGGTCTTTGCAGAGTTAAGACAGGCGGCTTAGCGTTGCACTTCGAACTTGAATCCGCCGGTTCGGTATGAGTCAGGTAAATAATCTTGAGGGAGTGGCTTACGCCAAAAAAACGAATGTCAGATGGCATATCGTGGTGATGCTGTTCATTATCACGGCGGTCAACGTCGGTGACCGCACCACACTGGCGATTGCCGGGAAGGACATGTCGGCGGCGTTAGGCATTGACCCCAGCCAGATGGGCTGGATTTTCTCGGCGTTTGCCTGGGCTTACTGCCTGGCGCAAATCCCCGGCGGCTGGTTGCTGGACCGTTTTGGTTCGAAAAAGGTGTATCTGTTCAGCCTGTGCCTGTGGTCCATTTTTACCCTGCTGCAGGGCTTTGTGGAGATCTTTGACGGCTATGGCGCGCTGATCTCGCTGGTGGTATTGCTGTTCCTTGTCGGCTTATCTGAAGCGCCCGCGATGCCCGGCAACAGCCGGTTTATTGCCGCCTGGTTTCCGTCAAAAGAACGTGCGACTGCTGCGGCAATATTTAACTCGGCACAATACTTTGCCACGGTGATCTTTGCGCCAATTATGGGCTGGCTGACCCTTTCACTGGGCTGGGAATCGATCTTTATCTTTATGGGTGGCCTGGGACTGCTGATCACCTTTGCTGCCGCTAAAGTCATTCATAATCCGTTATCACACCCGCACGCCAATGCGGCGGAAATTGATTATATTCGACAGGGCGGGGCGCTGGTGGATATGGATCAGAACAGCGCGAAGAAAAGCAGCGGGTTTAATTTCGCTGATTTTAAACAGCTCTTTTCTAACCGTATGCTGATCGGTATTTATCTGGGCCAGTACTGCATTACCGTAATCACCTTCTTCTTTATTACCTGGTTCCCGCTTTATCTGGCGATGGAGAAAGGGCTGGATATTAAAACCGTCGGCTTTATTGCGGCGATCCCGGCGATTTGCGGTTTCCTTGGCGGTTTACTCGGCGGCGTGGTATCGGACCGCATTCTGAAAGCGGCGGATTCAAGTTCGAAGTGCAACGCTAAGCCGCCTGTCTTAACTCTGCAAAGACCACTGAAGGCTGCCGGA
>NZ_CBFFRK010000243.1:0-1109 GCF_965644245.1 Erwinia sp. V71 | reverse complement strand
GTCTGAAGAGATGCACGACAAGATCATCGGCTGGTATCTGACAATCAACCACTACCACTAAATCTGCGTCACGACCAGATTCTCCATATAGGGGAAATCAATACCATGCCAGCTGTTGCGCTGATCTTTGACCCAGCGGGGTTTACCTTCATAATTCGCGGCGTTATTTACCCATGAGTCCGGTTTTGTAAACTCTTTCCCTTTCAACTTGCCAATATGGCGCGGCGCAGGCAGAAAATCAGCATGCACCCCTTTATGGCCTAAGTAGAGCATAAACGGTTTGTTCTTATCACGGTGTTCCAGCCAGTCCACCGCATAATCGGTCAGCTCATCCGTAATATACCCTTTCTGCTTAACGATTTTGCCATCGACATTAAGCTCAGAAGCGCCACCAAACTCATTGATCGGGTAGTAATTACCCTGTGAATTGGAGCCAATAAAACCCACCCATTTATCAAATCCGGCAAAGCCTGGCTTCGCTTCTTTCTCTACGCCGCCGAAATGCCACTTGCCAAAGAAGGCGGTCTGATAACCCGCCTGTTTTAAACGCTGCGGGAAGAAATCCAGGTTATACACATTGTCATTTTTATTATTATCAACCATGCCGTGGTTATGCGCATATTGTCCGGTCAGAATACTGGCGCGGCTGGGACCACAAAGGGAGGTGGTAACAAAGGCATTTTTAAAATATGTTCCCTCCTTTGCCATCTGGTCCATATTGGGCGTGACAGCTTCATGATTGACAAATCCCATGGCGTCATAACGCTGATCATCAACAATAATATAAACGATGTTAGGTTTTTCGGGTGCAGCGATGGCCGTGCTACTCATCGTCGACGAGGCAATACATGCCGCACCGACCATTGCCGACAGTACATTTTTCTTCATCCCACGCTCCTGTTTTTATACTGACTGATTAAATCAATGATTTAATCTGCGTCTTATGCCGCGCCATTCCCTTCCATACTGTATTGATCCTGTTTTTCAGGCAAAAAAAAACCTAAACCCCCTTCTCTCCTGCCTGAAACAGTGGAGCGCGAATTCAGATAATAAGTGCAACGCTTGGTCATGTGGATGGAGGGACGGTTAGCTACCGATAAGCTATCCTG
>NZ_CBFFRK010000242.1:0-1110 GCF_965644245.1 Erwinia sp. V71 | reverse complement strand
TGACCTGACAGCAGTGACGGATGACGAGCTCCGCAAGTATCAGGGAGCACTGAACAGCAGGCCAAGAAAATGCCTCGGGTTCCGGCAGCCTTCAGTGGTCTTTGCAGAGTTAAGACAGGCGGCTTAGCGTTGCACTTCGAACTTGAATCCGCCGAACAGAGTGAAGAGGCGGAAGAAGAATTTGAAGATGAACTGTCGGTTCTTGAGGCCGGTTTATTAAAGAGCCCGTCTGACAATGAAATTAAAAAACAACTGATGGTGAAATATAACCAGGCAATAAAGGTTTACTCCGGTAGCGAGACTTATCGCCATCGGGTGGATGGCCTGCTCTTGAAGGTCGATGAACTGAGAAATACCATTCGCAAAAATATATGAGGTGATATGAGCATTAAAGCGTTTCTTGCACATAATCAGTATATTCAGGTCGGAATGTAAGTGTCTTCGTGGAGTGAAATTATTGAGAGAGCGGCAAAGCCATTAATTGATGGTGGCTTTGTCACCCCTGAATACCCACAGGCCGTTATTAACAACACACTGGAATACGGTGCGTACTATGTTTTTGACGAAGGGATCGCGATTCCTCATGCACGACCAGAATGTGGGGTAATTAAAAATTGCTTCAGTATGGTGACACTACGCCATCCGGTATCCATTCATGGCAGTGAACCCGTAGACATTATTGTCATGTTTGGTGGCACTGACAGCAGTGCTCATATTACAGAAGGCATTGCCTCGATTGTTGAGCTGCTGGATCAGGAAGAGACTTTATCACATATCAGACAAGCAGAAACGGCGGAGGAAATACTTGAACTGTTATGAAAAAACTAATTCTGGTAAACGGTATTCCGGCCTCAGGAAAAATCGCTGTCGCCAGAGTGATAGCTGACTATTTGAATGCGCCATTACTGAGTATCGATGAAATAAAAGAACCTTTTATGCTGCAGTTTTCCGCGGTGATTGATCGCCAGTTGAATCGCAAGCTGGGTAATGCTGCTTATCACGCCATGTTTAATATTGTGAAGCAGGCACCAGAGAAGGCGGATTCAAGTTCGAAGTGCAACGCTAAGCCGCCTGTCTTAACTCTGCAAAGACCACTGAAGGCTGCCGGAA
>NZ_CBFFRK010000241.1:0-1111 GCF_965644245.1 Erwinia sp. V71 | reverse complement strand
CTAAAGTAAGAAATAACCAGCGCGGGAAACGCGATCGAAATCGCCGGAATCACTGACCGGAATCATCGGAATACGCAATCGTGACGCTACTCTTTCCGCAATTAGTATTGCGCTGAAATATTTGAATGAAAATAACGGTAAGTTGATCGATAAGCCGTCATTACATACCGCTATCGAGCGGTACCGAAATATAGTGCGCGAAGCCGGATTGAACGGGAAATATGCACCGCACAGTTTGCGCTATGCCTATTCTGTCGATGTGATGAATCTTCATATGAAAAACGGTTTCAGTAAAGAAGAGGCCCAGGCTCTTGCATCAATGGACCTGGGACATGGGGATGGCAGGGGGCATTATGTGGCCCGTGTTTATAACAAGGTTGAGAGTGATGAATAGTATTTCTTTTTTCTGTCACTGGACTATGCGATTTCTTTTGAAATTGAGCGATAGAGCTACATTTATTCTCGAACAAGGTTATTACGAAATAGCCTGCTCACAAGAAGCGCACATGCACTATGGTGAAGAATACACACGTCACCATGTGTTTCTCAGTTTTTTCCATGGCGCCCTGTCTGCCTTTTTTAACAAACACTAAATTGTTATTAACTGGCAGTAGTAACTGTTTATTGAGAAATTTATCCCCGTGGTATTGCTGGAAATGAGCGGATTGTGTACGCTTAGATTGCTAACCGTTGTCACACCGACAACTGCCAATGTTCCAGTGATTTGAGAGGAACGCCTTCGGGTAGTCACACGCCAATGCCATCGTTACCTGAGAGATGGCGCTTTCGAGCGGTAATAAATCTGTTTAACCTTTGAAAACAGAGTCCCTTATGGGCTAAGGTCCTTTCAACTAATCACCTCTTCTCGGTTTTCTTGTTGTACTCATCTGGCAGCTTGCAAAAGGCCTATTCGCTATCCATAAGGGAAAATTTCCCTATGGGACGTTTCCCTTCTTCGAGGAATCGTTTCCATGCATTACACACGAGTGTTCAATCCAAATACCATACTCAGCTGTGATTCTTGTGCTAAGGCAAGCCGCGAATTCAGATAATAAGTGCAACGCTCGGACATGATTGTGGAGAGTGTAGGAGGAAGGGTTAACTACCGATA
>NZ_CBFFRK010000240.1:0-1214 GCF_965644245.1 Erwinia sp. V71 | reverse complement strand
GTTCCGGCAGCCTTCAGTGGTCTTTGCAGAGTGAAGACAGGCGGCTTAGCGTTGCACTTCGAACTTGAATCCGCCATTGTCAATTTATCCAGTCAGAACATAAACAATAAACTTTATAATCTAACCGCTCACATATGAGTGGTAAAATATGTTAAGAGTGCATATGTAAGCGCTAAGGTCATTATTAAAAATCAACAAGCCATTAAAATGTTATGAGTTTGCATGCCCAGGAATGTGCATATACCAAGAATACTTCAAGTTGCAGGGGCCTGTGAACCCAAGTCTATAGTAGGGGAAAATTGTTTAGGCACTACCATCCTGCATCTTGAAGTTCCTTGGGTATAATAATATAAAATTTAATAAAGAGCATTTATCACGGATTCAGGGAGTGATGGTCTACCATTTATAAGGCAAGTACCAACAAAAACGGCTTCTGCATAAACAACATTATTGACAATTATTTGTTGAACGAAATTTACTCGGTTGCGTTTCTCATTAGGACGCAATTGACAAGTCACCTGCATTTTATCGCCAGTCAAAAGACTTTTTTTGAAACGCAATGTGTATTCGAGTATAATATGAATACGACCTTGAGAAAACTCATGCTCAAGATCCAATCCAAGTACTTCTTTCATGAGATCATGGCGAGTCCACTCCATGTAAAATGGATAGTATAGCCCATCCACAACCCCTTGAAAATCGATATGTTCCTGTTTAACTTCATAATATTTTACAAACATGAAAAAAATCCTTAGTGAACTTCTTTAAAGTAACTGGTAACCATCGCTGGCTACAATTACAATTTAGATAATACATACCTAACCTTTTGAATGAATGGATTTAAGTTTTCATCTCCCATACTTTAAGTCATGTAAAATCAGTTAGTACTGTGAAAATGTCCATTTTAAATAAAAAAGAATTACACATGTGTACTCATGTTAATGATTAAGACAAATAAAACTTCAATGTTTTGTCATAAAGTTTTTATCCATTAACGTGTGAGATTGCCAGAAAAAACATGTATTAATTTGTTAATGCTTTTACAAATAACAACATTTATGTGTAGGGGCATCTTTGATTGTTTTGCTTGCCAAGCATAAAACACACCTTTTTTATTGTTATTATTGATAAATGAACAAGTCGCGAATTCAGATAATAAGTGCAACGCTTGGTCATGTGGATGGAGGGACGGTTAGCTACCGATAAGCTATCCT
>NZ_CBFFRK010000239.1:0-1296 GCF_965644245.1 Erwinia sp. V71 | reverse complement strand
TTCCGGCAGCCTTCAGTGGTCTTTGCAGAGTTAAGACAGGCGGCTTAGCGTTGCACTTCGAACTTGAATCCGCCAACTGGTCTTATTTTAATTTAGCTATTTTTTTAGCCGCGGGTGACAGAGGAAAGGTTTGAGTGATGTGAGGCTGTTGCAGAGTATTCGCTTACTTTCACGCCACAGAGGAGAAAAAGAGAGCAATCAAACCGTTTTGCCAGAAAAACATTTGACGCTCTGGCCGCTTTACGGTTTAATGCGCCCCGTTGCCCGGATAGCTCAGTCGGTAGAGCAGGGGATTGAAAATCCCCGTGTCGGTGGTTCGATTCCGCCTCCGGGCACCACTCTTCAGAGCCTGTTCGTTAGGGGTTGAGATCCTTAACGGGCATGACAGTGGTCCCCAGCATGATGTTGGTAGTTTACTTACCGCACCATAGTTGAACACGGGACTTAAGTCCGGAGGATGTTAGCGCATCCTCTGGACTTCTCATGTCCTTAAAAAAATACTTCAGCAACGTATTTACCTTTAGAAACGTTTTCTGTCAATCTTTTGTAAAGGTTTACCTCGGTTTTTTTCTCCTTTAAGAATCATATCGTTAAGATTTGACTTAAGATTAATCCTAGGCAACTTCCAGCTGTTCCAACACACTTCTGACCTTGTTTATATCACTTTCTACGTACTGTAGAGTAACGGCTGGCGTGGAATGGCCCAAAAGATCCTGAGCCATTTTAAGGTTTCGATCAGGCATACTCATCAAGTTAGTCGCTATTGTGTGGCGGAATCGATGAGGGCTCACAACAAATCCGCACTCATTTGAAAGACGTCGGAAAAATGCACGAAGAGGGGGATTATCCATGTTTTCACTGATCTCATTTCTGCGTCCATCAAAGCGCGATAAATTGAAAAGCTGCTCTTCCATTTTTGCACCTTTCTCAAGAGAAAGGTTATAAAGCCTTTCAAGTCTTGGTTTCAGGTGACGTGTGATTGGAACTAAATGCTCTTTATGATTTTTCGCTCCTTCTGGACGAAGGCTTATCCAGTTATGTTCAAAACTGACGTCACATAATCTAATATGCAGAAGTTGATTTTGCCTCATTCCTGTTCTTCGTAAGGCATCAAGTACGGTAAGCCAAAACCATGCAGGCCTCAACGCTGACCTTTGGATAAAATTTTTCCCAAACTGTTCATCAGACTCCCTTGACTCCATCAAAAGATAAATTTTGTTTATTCGCGAATTCAGATAATAAGTGCAACGCTTGGTCATGTGGATGGAGGGACGGTTAGCTACCGATAAGCTATCC
>NZ_CBFFRK010000238.1:0-1304 GCF_965644245.1 Erwinia sp. V71 | reverse complement strand
AATAGTAAGTCCGTACGGTTCTGAGTTGCTGCATATTGCTATTTTAAGTCAATATACGGTATGTATGAGACGCTTACTCACTGGCTTACCTGCGGCGCGAAACGCCGTCAGCAATGCGTCGATGTTCTCGGGTGCATGACGATTAACGCAGTCACGTCCATTGCTGATGCGTTCCTGCATCAGCATTTGCATATCAATGATAATCAGTGCGGTGGTCATGAGCGGAGCCTCAGAGCAAACAGGCAGGATTAAGCCATCCATCTTACTCCGCAATCTTCGCCACCAGAACCCACAATAGTATTCACCAGCGATCAGTCAGTGTCGTCCGCGGCGAAAACGGGCATAAGGTGCACCAAATCATCGGCTAAATTGCGCCCTCACTGCGTGCCAGCACATACGCAGCATCGCGGGTAAATTCACTGGTCAGTTCACCCTGCGCCTTTTCATTGATAATCTCATCACCCGCCACCGTACCTTCCAGATAAAGCTCATCGCCATACATCCGAAAGACAAAGCCGGTATAAGGCTGGCCGGAAAGCTTCACCTTAAAGCCAAAGTAGTGACCGTCATCGATGCGGGTGATCGATTTAAAATTTGGCAGCTCATACATCAGCGCCAGATACTCTTCCAGCGTGGCATACCGGCTGTAATCCTGTCCCCAGTTCCAGCTGACATAGATAATCGACTTAAGCTGTGACTCGGTAAATCCCAGTCTGGCCACTCTGCCACGATTCTTCTCCAGCAACGCTTTCACGGCCTGTGGCGCCGGGCTCGGCTGTGAGTCTTTCATACCGCTGATCGTCGGATCCGACTGCACATTATGTAATGAGGCGGCATAAATCGTTCCGCCAGCGACAAATGACAGCAGAATAAACAGCTTTATCAGGAAAGACTTTTTCACCCTTACATCCTTATCGTTATAAGCACTACGTTATGCTGGTGAGTCACAGAGAGACAGGGAATACAGCTTAACAATAAGCTGTTCAGCTAACGTCACGATAAAAGATGAAATTACCGTGCTTATTTTGCCATCAGTTTTCACGCGGCAGGGAAAGTTAAGGAGAACTGTGCGATTTTTTGCTTCCCGCTGATACAAAAATAGCCACCGAACACTGTCAGGCAAGGCTATTCAGATAAACGGAGAAGCTTTTCGATAACGTGGCAAACATAATGTCATCTTTAATACCGTACTTCTTCTTTAAAAAGTGTTTAGTATTGGTAATGGTTTTCCGCGAATTCAGATAATAAGTGCAACGCTCGGACATGATTGTGGAGAGTGTAGGAGGAAGGGTTAACTACCGATA
>NZ_CBFFRK010000237.1:0-1326 GCF_965644245.1 Erwinia sp. V71 | reverse complement strand
CCGGCAGCCTTCAGTGGTCTTTGCAGAGTTAAGACAGGCGGCTTAGCGTTGCACTTCGAACTTGAATCCGCCCAGAACTTTGAATGATTAAATCGCACCTTCCATAGTGATGCTTACGCGAATAGCCGGTATGAATACAGGGTTCGCGCTGCATGGCAGGCATCGAATAATTATGGTGGTTTCTCCTTTAGCTCTTTAACCGGCGGCACGATTGCCGGAAGAAGCTTTGCCCCGTTGCTTGAATATTTCAATGACCTGAAGGCGGCAGCGGACAGTGCGAAACCTGCTGCTGATAAAACGCCCCCCACGGCACCTGGCAGTCTGCAGGCCTCTGTCGATGTGAAGGAAAAAACCATTAACCTGACCTGGCAGCCTGCACAGGATAATGTCGGTGTTGTCAGTTACCGGATTTATCGCAATGGCGTCAATATTGACAGTGTGAAAATTCCCCACTGGAAAGATACCGCTGCACAGCCGGGAACGAAGTACGATTATTATCTGTTTGCCGTTGATGCGGCTGGGAATGTCTCGCCAGCCAGCAATCATGTTAGCGCTGAAATCCCTGTTGAGCAGAGCCAGGAAAAACCACGGGTTCCGGCCGGGCTGAGTGTGTCCGCCACGACTCAGACGACGCTGGATATCAGCTGGCAGCCGGTGACCAACGTGGCGATCAGCCAGTATACGGTTTATCGTGACGGCCTGAAGGTGCAGAGTTCACCTTTGCTTTCTTTCCATGACAGTGGCCTGTCGGCGAATACCACCTATATCTACTCTGTTGTCGCACAGTCTGTGGCCGGAGATTTGTCAGAACTTAGCGCACCGCTGCGCGCAGTTACGCTGGCCGATCCCGCCACTCTGCTTCCCGCCATTGCCGCCTGGGAAACGGATATCGCTTACGAGAGCGGTGATGTGGTGACTTATCACGGCAAAAAATATCAGTGTCTCCAGAGACATACTTCTATTCAGGACTGGAATCCGGAAGACGCCCTGTCGTTATGGAAGGTCGTGAAATAACGCCGGCGTAATCATCTTCGGGCGGTCAGTAACGATGACCGCCTGTTTCTTTTTTGTGGTATGCCATTTTTATTCTCTGCCCTGTCGCGGATTTTTATCGGGGAACACATCATGAAAGCAGATGCTATTCATCATTCCAGTGTGGCCAGTTTACTCATTCAGCCAGCCAGAACCGAGCTGGAGCAGGACAAAACACGACTGGCTGACAGAATCATGAAAATAAAAAATGTATCAGATGGCGGATTCAACTCCGAAGTGCAACGCTAAGCCGCCAATCTTAGCTCTGCAAACACCACAGACGGTTGCCTGAAT
>NZ_CBFFRK010000236.1:0-1336 GCF_965644245.1 Erwinia sp. V71 | reverse complement strand
TTCTTTGTTCATTTACCATACGATGACAGGACGAAAAAATGGTTCCCATCGAATTAATCGCACCTTCCTTAGAATCCAGAATATCAGCCCACCATTGCAACATAAGAAGGCGCTGTTCAAAATATTTGGCTGCACGAATGTTGTATTCACCATTTGGCTCATTAGCCGTTCAACAACGTCTTCTGAGCAGTGTCCGGATTCAATTCAGGTACTGCACGCAAGGGTACGCAAGCCACGACCGCACGGGCCATTTCGGGTGTCATATACCATTTTAGGCAGTGCTTTGTAAGAAGATAGTAAGGATATCCTGGAGGTTACGGCTGTTTCGCCTCTTCATTGTGGTATTAACATCCATTATAATTTGTCTCTGTAACTTTATATTCCGTTATAATATCAAATTATAGTTTTATTCACCAAGAATTTTTTAGTGGTGTAGTGTATGATTTTGCAGGAAATTAGGGTGCCTAGTGGCTGTTTTTTGTGAAAGTTGCGGATATACATGCAGGAGTAATTTAGTGTCAGATATATTAGTATTTTTTTCCATTTTCGTATCAAAGACAATGTTTGTCATATCTGGACTTTTTCCTATATTGAATCCACCGGGGCATGCGCCACTTTTTTTATCCGTCACAAATGGGATTAAGAAAACAGAAAGACGGTTTATTGCAAAGAAAACGGCAATCTATTGCTTTATTCTTATTGTTTTTACTATGTGTTTTGGCGTTTATGCATTATCTCTATTTGACCTTTCTATTGATATTGTAGAAGTTTCAGGCGGCATCCTTGTTGCAAAACTTGGCTGGGAGATGTTGGGAGGAGAAAAAAATGAAATTTCAGAACGAAAGAGTGAAGAGATAATAGAAAATACACAATCAAATATTTTAGAAAATGCATTTTATCCTATAACATTCCCCTTAACAGTGGGTCCCGGAACCATATCCGTCGCAATAGCATTGTCCGCTAATTTACAAACAGTATCTACAGGGGTAAAGGAAATATCAGCCAGTATATTGGGAGCGGTCGTTGCAACAGGTATTGTGTGCTTTATTATCTATATATGCTACGCATATGCGGAATCAATATCAGATAAATTAGGTGAGAATGGGAAAAATGTATTGTTAAAGTTATCCGCGTTTCTACTTTTTTGTGTTGGCATTCAGATACTATGGAACGGAAGCGTGAACCTACTACAATCCATAAAGTAGAATGCATCAATTCATTGTAATATAAGCGTGTTGTTTAATGCACGCTTAATTTAAGGTCGTGACGCAGATTTAGTGGTAGTGGTTGATTGTCAGATACCAGCCGATGATCTTGTCGTGCATCTCTTCAGACT
>NZ_CBFFRK010000235.1:0-1385 GCF_965644245.1 Erwinia sp. V71 | reverse complement strand
TCAGATGTCACCGATAGAATATGAAAACCAGTATTATCAACGGCTCGGAAGTGTCTAGATTATCCGTGGCGATTCAGTCATGCCAGGAAAACCATCTGTGAATGGCGTCAGGATTATAATGAGTACCGCCCGTACTCAACGCTGAATTATCTGACGCCGTCTAAATTTGTTGCGGGTTGGAGAGAGGGTCATTCTGGTAGAGAAGGATCTGACATTACTAACTGAGCGTATTAACTAATCCTATGGGAAGGTCGGGATGACTATGGGGGATCTCTTAAAACCTTTGTTATCTGCCATTCATAAGCGTCAAAAGCAATTTTCAGCACAAACGGATTCAATTATTAGATTATCTAGTCATTCTAAGATTTATCAAATTTTATGGTTTGACTTTATATTTGTAACTGTTTGGTTACACAACCAATCCAAATAATACTATTGTGTCAAATTGTCAGGCTGTCTTACAGCATAGCTCACTTAATTTAATTAATGTTTTCGGAGATTGGCAAATCTCATTTTTATTATGGTGCTTAAGATATACTAAGTCGTTTCTATATGGAAATCGATTATGTGGATAATAGGTATCTGTAAAACAGATACCATGTGAGGTTTATACGTGATTTCTTTGTATGAGATTTATCATCATTGATGTTCTTAATGCATCAATTCTTTTTATCTATCTGAAATACAATGTATTTATTATATGTTCGTCATTCGCGAAAAGTGATGATTGATTGATTAATAAATGATCAATAGTTCAATTATATGATTTTTATGATCTTGATTTTGTAAGCGATTATATCGAGTTGGTAATATATCTATATGTTTTTAATGAGAATATTTCATTGTGATGATTTTGTGGGGGGTATTGCGATCATTTAAAATTTGAAGATTTGATCACAAAAAAAGAAAAATTGAATTGAGTGTTGTAACGTTTAGGCATTATTTTTAACTGGGATTTGGGATGCATGCGCTGAATGTAATGAGTAGAAATTCGGAGACAATGAAAATGATGAAATTAAAAGTCAACGAAAGGCTTGAACCCAACAAAAAGAAGGAGGCAGCGAATTCATTAAAATCACCCCAGTCGGCCTGTATTTCCGCTCTGTTTCGTAACATTACCTCTGGATTTAAAGATGGTAAAGTTAGCTATTCAGAGACGCCCTCAGATTTTTCACAGGCTGTTGCAAATTTGCTGGGGTTGAATAATGTCAGTGCATCCGAGCTATCAAGTATTGATGTTGTGGTTAACGATTTAAGTAAAAAAAATCTTCATCAATCTTCAGAAGTTATGGAAGATATTAGCTTGCAGCTTCGCGAATTCAGATAATAAGTGCAACGCTTGGTCATGTGGATGGAGGGACGGTTAGCTACCGATAAGCTATCCT
>NZ_CBFFRK010000234.1:0-1503 GCF_965644245.1 Erwinia sp. V71 | reverse complement strand
AGCGGGCATCGTGAAAAGTCTATGTCAAAGAAAGGGTTATGTTCTCATAATTGACGATTAAATCGCACCTTCCTTAGTTTCGATACGGTGTAAAAATGGACGTAATAAACATACTCGATGAAGCCGGATTCTATATTGGCGATTTTGTTATTGGCGTAAGCGGTGAAAACCTGCCTGCTTACTGGACCTTTGACCGTGTCGGCGATGGGTATTATAAAGCCCAATATCAGAACGCTACTCGAAATGATGATACTGGAGAATTATCTGGCGGGGATTGGGTAGAAACAGGCGAAGTACCACCTCCTGACTATCTCAGCCCGGTAATCTCTGAACGCGATAAGCTGATAGCTGATGCAACGCAGCGTATCACTGTGTGGCAAACCAAGCTGCTGATCGGTCGCAAGCTGACTACCGAAGAGACAACATCACTTAACGCATGGCTCGATTACATCGACTCACTCGAAGCCCTCGACCTTACCACTGCGCCAGATATCGAATGGCCCGAAAGTCCTTGATTTACAAATGGTGCCACGATGATAGCAAAAAACCGGCTCGTCACCGGCTAGCTAAAAAGGCTATAAATTTTGCAATGGATAACAATGTGCTCCTCTTAAATTGAGGCGTCACAGTATAGTTATCGGCAGAAACAGCCTCATATTTAGTAAAAAAAAACCGCCGTAAGGCGGGTGAGTAAGGTGATTTAAGATGCAACTATCTCATGCAGTTGTCATCTTCAATATACCTTAGATTCTTATTACATAATCAAGCATAACGTAGGTATATTTAGAGCAAGCAAGAATAATCCTAATCCCGAAGGCTATTCCGATTGAATTAGTTCTGTTGAAGGACAAAAAAAAGCCCGCTCAGCATGCGGGCTAAAATCCTTGTTACTTAGAGCAAAGTGCTCCAGGGTGGGAAGGAGACACACTCATGTCTCTTCCCAAGTGTAGTTGGGATGGCTAGAAAATCAAAAATGTTCTTGCTCAGGGGGCTGATGGGTTACTGAATTTTTTGGTAAAAAAAAACCGGCACGGCGGCCGGTTAATTTGCAGCAATGATAATCTCGTATGGTAATCGCGCCGTTGGGGGGCGCAGTCTCATCGTTTCACGCCAGGTACACTCCCTGCCTAAAGCCATGGTAGGCCATCTATGAGAAGGACTGAATGTAATGTGCCCGGCGTGAGAGTTTATTGAATGACCTGGTTAGCCTGCTGGCAATGCATAGCATTCAAAAATGAGATGAACAGCACATTCTTTCACCGCTGCGTTTTAAGGTGGGATCTGCTACAGGAACAAAAAAGCCTGCGCTACACAGGTATAAATTCGTTCAAAGGAAGGGAATCCAAACTCAGCCCAAGCTGATGCGACACTGTACAGGTTACTGGCCGGATAGATAGCTTTTTCAGTGAATGCTGAGCAAATGTTCTAAGCGCGAATTCAGATAATAAGTGCAACGCTCGGACATGATTGTGGAGAGTGTAGGAGGAAGGGTTAACTACCGAT
>NZ_CBFFRK010000233.1:0-1539 GCF_965644245.1 Erwinia sp. V71 | reverse complement strand
CTTATCGGTAGTTAACCCTTCCTCCTACACTCTCCACAATCATGTCCGAGCGTTGCACTTATTATCTGAATTCGCGTTATGGTTATATTTATGTGCATTGAAGCCAAAAGGTTTCATGACAAAAATCATATCAGCGTTCAAATAACACGACCACAACATTCCGAAGAAGAAATAAAGTTAAAATATTTTTTACGCATTCTTATCGTTTTTATTATTTTTATAGCTTTAAGTTTTGGCTGTATAATTAGCACATTACTTAACCCTCACGTTCTTGCGACTCATCTGTGTGTTATATGGTAAAACATCAGATAATAAAGAAGCTATATATTAACTGACCCCTACACCTTGGCAGGTGTATATTTTAAAACATCATAAAAAGGAAAAGAAAACTCTATTCAAACGAAAACCAACAGGTAAAAAAACCAAAATAAATTAAAAGATTTTTTTCTGTTGTATTTTTAAATATCATTAGTGATAGTAATGTTTTATCCACCAACTATAAACCGGCATTCAAAAGAAAAATGAGTAAATTCAGAGATATTAATGTCAAAGGACAAGACAACTCCAACAATGTAACGCAACAAAACACTGGTGGTAACAATGTTCAAAACACTTCGATAATCAACAACAAGATTATTAATAATAACTCAGGTAATCAGGATCAGTCAGGGGTCGGTGCAATCGCATTTGCTGGCGTTTTTGTGCTGCTCGTCGTTATCTGGTCTTTGTTTGCAAATATTGATAAAATATATTCAATTTTAAAACTGGTAACAATCACCTCACCTGCGCTTTCCATTACAGGAGTATTTATATTATCCTTCAGGAATGAAATAAGCAGGAATGATGTTATTCGTGTTATCCTGTCATCAGGTTTTGCTGGGGCTTTATTTTTACTCAATGCGTTTTTCAAGGGGCAGATTCCACAAGATATTGTAGATTTGTCATACAGAACTGACTCGGCATGGGATTTCTGGAATGGGTTGAATGAACATGGGAAAAATAATTCTATAGCAATACTTGTATCCAGTATTTTTATTGCCCTGTCAGCAATAATAAACCATTTCATCTCAATCAGGCAGTTTTTGTACTCTTTATCAGATTCAACTATGACAGGTTTCTGGTATTCTATGTATAAACTTACCGGTCTTTTCAGGATAAGAATTTCCGGTACACTAATAATAGTTCTTTCAGTTATTACCACGCTCGCATTGCAAGGTTATATTTTCCACTTCAATTTTAAATAAATCGACATTACCAAAGTAAAAAGAGGATGAAACAGCCTCTTTTTACTCCTGCATTTTTAATAAAGTAAAGATGACATTTACTCCTCTAAATGTTGTATGATTTTATATTTAGTCAAGTTTATAATAATAACCCCCTACCGCACCCGGTGGGTTTGCTCAACCCTTCTCTGCCCGGAAAAATTCCCGGACAGTTCAGCGTTATTACTTTAAAATGTCATTGGCGGATTCAAGTTCGAAGTGCAACGCTAAGCCGCCTGTCTTCACTCTGCAAAGACCACTGAAGGCTGCCGGAACC
>NZ_CBFFRK010000232.1:0-1645 GCF_965644245.1 Erwinia sp. V71 | reverse complement strand
ACTGAAAACGATAGATGAACGGCAATCATTGTAGTCATGAACAGAACTTTGAATGATTAAATCGCACCTTCCTTAGTGAAAAACTACTGTAAACGCAATTTTGTCAGCAAAGGCATGATTGCCGATATCTCTTTCCATGACCTTGACGGTCATAATCCCCATGCTCACGTTATGCTGACGCTACGTGAGATAACCCCACAAGGTTTCGGCAACAAGAACAGAAGCTGGAACGAGCATGAATTGATGGATGAATGGCGTGCGTCATGGTCCAGAATGTCTAACTGTGCACTTGAACGTACTGGTTCTGTGAATCGCATAGATCACCGTTCCCTTTCAGCGCAGCGTGAAGAGGCGATTGTTCTGGCTAAGGCAGCACAGGAAGCAGGAAGAGAGGATATCGCTAACGAACAACTGGCTAAGGCCATTGAACTTGATCGCCCTGCGCTTACCAGAATAGATCGTAAATCATGGCATACCAAAAGAGCCAAAACCTTACGTGCAGCAGAGCAAGCGCAGGCAGCACAGACAAAACAGGCCGCTAATGATTTCAGGCAGTTGTTTAACAGTGATGTGGGTCATCTCATTACCGTCAACCTCAACACATTCCGTATTGAACGTCTGAAAGCAAAACCAGCGCCACAACAGCCTGCACTTGTTGTACCAGAGAAGAAACGCCGATTTAAGCCTGTTGAAGTGAAGCAAAAGGATATGTCCCTTTACTATGGTGTTGCACCAAAAACAGAAAAACCAACGCTATTAAGGCGTAAGCATAAGATCAATCTACACAAGCTGTATGATTTTATTGAAAGTTTTATGAGTGTGTTGGTTACGCACCCTGTTCAGGAAGCCGTACCAAAACCCGCTATCACTACCGTAGCCGATCCTCTGCAAGACACAAATATCCCAACGGATATTTCGCTCGATGAGATCATGATTGACCCCGTTACGAAATTGAAGATCACGCGCAGGCAGTGGGAGTCGATGGGGACTACCCGTAAATCAGCAGACGTTTCCGTACCTCCGGACGCTAACTACAACCACGAGCCTGAGAAAATACAAGAACCAGACAAAACAAGCCGATCCGTTGCCTTTCCACCTTTACCAAAGGAAAACAAAGTTGCCTCAAAATCAAAAGGTTTCACCTTCCCTAAATTTCGCTTTGGTTCGGGTAAGCGCAAAGATGGGTGATTTTTATTCAAGCAGTCAAAATTCAGGGATTCAAAATCCATTGATAAGCTCGTAACAACAGGAACTTTAGGGCAAAATAGGTCAATCGTCCGTATCCGGAAAATGACCGTAATGGCAAGAAAACTTCAGGAGATCAAAACCAAATTGTTAGAAGTCTTTTTATGGAAAGCGGCTGATAAGCTGCGTAAGAACATTGATGCTGCCGAGTACAAGCATGTTGTACCAGGACTGATTTTCCTCAATCATGGATGATTTGTAATGAAAAATAAATTTTTCTCTAACCCTAATAATGAGGGATTATCGATATGATGGTTATCAACTGCTCCGCAGCAGCAGCGACACACCTTTACGCTAAATACAAAAAAAATGTTGATGAAGGATTCTTTGAGCCTGCGTCATCTGTACAGCAGACCATCAAGGAACGACAGTCTGACGTAAAGAATAAGGAAATCATTCA
>NZ_CBFFRK010000231.1:0-1663 GCF_965644245.1 Erwinia sp. V71 | reverse complement strand
ATTCAGGCAACCGTCTGTGGTGTTTGCAGAGCTAAGATTGGCGGCTTAGCGTTGCACTTCGGAGTTGAATCCGCCCTATAGAAGCTGACTGCCAGTTTGCCAGAATAATAAATCATTATCTCAGTGACAGAATACTGCGTGATACAGGCTGACAGGCA
This sequence comes from Erwinia sp. V71, assembly GCF_965644245.1. NCBI lineage: Bacteria > Pseudomonadati > Pseudomonadota > Gammaproteobacteria > Enterobacterales > Erwiniaceae > Erwinia > Erwinia sp. V71. Next base: position 1,505 of record NZ_CBFFRK010000231.1, on the reverse strand, counting down.
CAAAGAATTCATGGACTTATCGCGGTAGCATCCTGTCAGCAGCCGGAGTATTATCGTTCAGCGCAATAATTCACTGGCCAGGCACCAGCGCTGTGCCGTCTGCGAAACAGCCTGTCACTTAGCGAAAGGGAGCCACGCATGTCCTCACTGCGTTTACTGTTATCCGAGTCATACGATCCCTGGTTTAACCTGGCGGTGGAGGAGTGCATTTTTCGTCAGATGCCCGCCACCCAGCGCGTGCTGTTTCTCTGGCGTAATGCGGAAACAGTGGTGATTGGCCGGGCGCAGAATCCGTGGAAGGAGTGCAATACGCGGCGGATGGCGGAAGATGGTATCCGGCTGGCGCGGCGCAGCAGCGGTGGTGGTGCGGTGTTCCACGATCTCGGCAACTGCTGTTTTACCTTTATGGCCGGGAAACCGGAATACGATAAGAGTGTGTCGACCGGCATTATCCTCAATGCGCTGGCGGCGCTGGGTATTCCTGCTGAAGCCTCCGGGCGCAACGATCTGGTGGTTAATACTGCTGATGGTATGCGTAAAATTTCCGGTTCCGCCTATCGCGAAACGCCCGATCGCGGTTTTCATCATGGGACTTTACTGCTGAATGCCGACCTGACGCGGCTGGCGGATTATCTGAATCCGGATGTGAAAAAGCTACAGGCGAAAGGCATTACCTCAGTGCGTTCGCGTGTTGCCAATCTTGCTGAACTGTCGCCAGGCATTAGCTATGACAGCATCTGTGCCGCAGTGACAGAATCCTTTTTCACTTACTTCGGCGAACGTTGCGAGCCTGAACGTATTTCTCCGCAGGCGTTGCCGGATTTACCGGGATTCGAGCCCCAGTTTGCGAAACAAAGCAGCTGGGAGTGGAATTTCGGTCAGGCGCCAGGCTTCTCTCATCTGCTGGATAACCGTTTTAGCTGGGGCGGCGTGGAGATCCACTTTGATGTTGAGCGCGGCGTGATTACCCGTTGCCGTATTTTTACCGACAGCCTGAATCCCGCCCCGCTGGAAAGGCTGGAGCAGCAGCTGCACGGTGTGGCATACCGGCCAGAGGTGCTGGCAGAGCAGGTGCAGCAACTGATCGGCGATTTCCCGCCGCTGCAGACTGAGCTGCAACAGTTACAGCAGTGGCTGGCGGAGAGTGTCAGTTAACGTTGCCAGAGAGTGGACCCCACCGCGGTGGGGGCTACCGGACACCGGAAAATGAAATCAAGCGAGCTCAGTCATTGTCTGACGTCAGCACAGTTTGCGCTGCATAAAAACACTCAACGGATCATGAGTATAGGGCGGAAAGGGATCGCAGAACTGGTAGCCGCAATTCAGGTAAAGCTTTATCGCTGGCTGTTGATGAATACCGGTTTCCAGCCTGAGTAAATGGCAGCCACAGTCTGTCGTTAACGTTTCCAGATGCGAAACAATCTGATTGCCTAAGGAAGGTGCGATTTAATCGGTGGGGTTCAGTGGAGTCCTTAGCTGTATTAGCCTTACCTTAGCTGAGCTGT
>NZ_CBFFRK010000230.1:0-1687 GCF_965644245.1 Erwinia sp. V71 | reverse complement strand
CAGCTCAGCTAAGGTAAGGCTAATACAGCTAAGGACTCCACTGAACCCCACCGATTAAATCGCACCTTCCCTAACACGCTGTTTTTATTGAACTTGCGATTTCCGTCTGGCGCGGATTCAGGACCGAATTGACCATTATCCATGACGCCTGGGAAGGCGCAAGCACGACAAAATAAATTCAATTAATACAAGATGTTATGTTACACCTGTCGAGTTGTGTGCACACTCTGTATCACAGTTGTAGTTACAAACTTCGCCACACCTTGTATGCACACCTTTTCTCTTGTATGACCTCAATCTAGACCTGCTAGGATAAGACCGCTACATCATTTAATGAATCCATTCAATCGATATTAAAGATTAAAGATCTCAATCCTAAACCTTAGTACTGCTTATCGACATAAAATGCCCTGTCTCTAGGATTAAGCTCAAATATTGATCGTTAAAACTGATCAATGGTATAGTTTTAATCTATAAAAACGATTGGTTGGCTGATGCGATGAGCAAGAGGGTAGCGTGGTTTATGGTATTCGGCATTTCGGCGCTGTTTTGGATAGGCGTAATTTGGATGGTGATGAGATAGCGAAGAAGCAAGGAGTTTGTAAGCGTGATCAACTTGATGGTTGGAAATTATCTGAAAAGCAGCGTGCTTTCATTGAGTCGATGCTAGGAGATAGGGAACATAAAAAGCAATAGTTAGCCGCTGGCTAAAATCTGATTCACATTCTCTGTGTTGTCATGTCATGGAGCTGACTGTAAAGTATACAGAAAATGTGATTTAAAGGGGTAGGGATGGCTAGCCGGATAGCTGATACTAAACGTGAAGTACAGGCAATTTACTTTAACTGGCCTGATCGGAAAGAAGATCAGCCAGGAAAGAGTATGCTTTTTCAAGAATATCTCAGACTACAGGATGGTTATTCTTATATGCAGTTTGGAGCTGCGGACAAACACCAGATAATCACTGGATGGCTAGATGAGTGGGATAGGTATCTCCCATAAAAGATTACCCATAAGTTCAATAGGGCTTTGCACCTAATTGCTTCCTCAAAGTATTGAGATGATTTTAAATGGCTAAATTTGACAAAATCAACAATGATTAACTATTCTTATGTAGACACCAAGCCGATGGTGTCAGTTACCACCCTTGAACTTGCTGAGTTGTTTGAGGTTTGTTAGCCCGCAAGCGAGCGGGCTTTTTTTATTGTTCTCAATGAAAGGTATTTAGATAAATTTTTTTAATAAAAAATGTAGCTATAGAAAGGATCTTACCTTTTCTTTTAGTGGGTTGGGAATACGCTTATTTTTCTTATTCTGTGAATCGCCACGGATAATCTAGACACTTCCGAGCCGTTGATAATACTGGTTTTCATATTCTATCGGTGACATCTGATTGCTCGAACCATGCCGACGCTTACTGTTATAAAACATTTCGATGTAATCAAAAATATCGCTGCGGGCTTCTTCCCGCGTTCCGTAGATCTTTTTCTTTATCCGTTCGCGTTTCAGCAACTGGAAAAAGCTTTCTGCAACCGCATTATCGTGACAGTTACCGCGACGGCTCATGCTCCCCTCCAGGCCGTGTGATTTCAGGAACGACTGCCACTCATGTGTGCGTATTCCGCTCTGAACGATCACGGATTGGCATCGAAGTTCGATCACAGTTTCGCATCTCTTCGATCAGCCG
>NZ_CBFFRK010000229.1:0-1926 GCF_965644245.1 Erwinia sp. V71 | reverse complement strand
CAGGATAGCTTATCGGTAGCTAACCGTCCCTCCATCCACATGACCAAGCGTTGCACTTATTATCTGAATTCGCGAACCATTTACAGGGCCATTGCCCGAATTGTGGAGGGGAATTAGTACGTCGCCCTGTGCGCCCGGCAAATAAGCTGGTTAAGTTCATGGCTTCCACTGTGCGTGTGCATAAACCTGTGGCATGAAAAAAGCCCGGCATGAAGCCGGGCGGTATAAACTGCACCATAAAGATGAACCAGCAACGGTCCAACTTAAACGTAGTCTATTTATTACTCGGTGTTATGCGGGCGGATCAGAAAAGAGTTATTTCGCAGCGATATCCGCTACTCTTCACATCGCGGCGGTGTTTTTATCCTGAAAATTGCCCCAGGGCGAGATAAACACATTTCCTGTTAGTCCGATTTCCCGCCTGCCGTCAGGCAACATTCAGTAATGCGCCAGGCTGCTGCAGCAACTCAAATAACTCACGCTGGTCAGACGCAGAAATATCCCGGGTGGCGATGCTGCTGCTGTATTGCAGTGACGTAATCCGCCCCAGCAGTCGCCACAGCATCAGCGCGGAAACAATCAGTGCGCAACTCTCTTCACTCTGAATACACAGCAGAGTGTGATGCCATTGTTCATCAAGGTCGTTAGTAAAGAATTGAATGGCTTCGGCAGGCAGCAAGGCACGCAGATCTGGCAGCATGGCTTCGCTGACATGCCAGGAGAGTCGTATGGTTAAGGTGTGTTGAATCAAGCTATTGTCCGTGCCGGGGTCTGTCCATACCCACTCTTTTAATGCAAAAACGTGCTGATAGCCATCATTTCTTACCGGGTATGGCGAATGCCAGGCAAAGAAACGGGGCATTGCAGTGGCGGGTTTCAGTCAGCAGACCGAAAAGTCTGCGTGGCGGGTGATATATCGCAATGTCGCCAGTGACTACCTGACCTGTAACTGGCGGGTCAGGCAGTCGCCGGGTATCAGCCGTCGGCTAAACGGCGCTTTTCCTGTTTGCTGCGCGTCACCTGCTGAACCAGCCAGTAAAGCACGCCTGCCACTGCCAGCGAGTTAATGGTTGGTACACCCCATTCGACGCTCAGACCGACAACACTGCCGGCGATGCTGGCAATGATGGCGCTCCAGCCAATGGCAGGCGTCTCTGCCGGCAGTTCACCGCGTTTAGCCGATTCGTCCAGTGCCGCACGGTGAGTGCGTAACAGGTAATAGTCCACCAGCATGATGCCGATAACCGGTGGGAACACCACACCCAGCACGGTAAGGAAATCGACAAAACGGTCCAGAATCCCCAGCACCGAGAGCAGCGTGCCGAGCAGGCCAATCGCGACCGTGGTCGTGACATAGCGCAGCCGGATGCCGGTGATGCCCTCTACGGCATTGACGATGCCTAATGACGAAGAGTAGAGGTTAATATCGTTAATACGCAGGGTAGAGAACACCACCACCAGCAGACCGATGCCGCCTGCGGTTTGCGACATAATGGTCACCACATCTTCGGTGCCCAGGGTTTTGGCAATCATCAGTGCCAGGCCGTTAACGATAAATTCACCGGCAATGATCGTCAGCAGGGTGATATTCGCCACCTGTTTGCTGTTTCTGGAATAACGCGTCAGGTCCGGAGTAATCAGACTGGCGACAATCGCGCCGCCCACGACCATGGTAATCGCGGCACTGATGGTGACCGGTTCTCCCGCAGGCGGCAGGCCGAGCACCTGATGGATGCTGGCACCTGACAGCGTGGTAACAGAGATAAAACCGACAAGGAAAATAAACAGCGGCACTGCAATTCGGGCGGTAATCCGTAAGGCTTTAAAACCAAAGGCGACCAGCAGAGTAAGGGAAGGTGCGATTTAATCGGTGGGGTTCAGTGGAGTCCTTAGCTGTATTAGCCTTACCTTAGCTGAGCTGTATTA
>NZ_CBFFRK010000228.1:0-1967 GCF_965644245.1 Erwinia sp. V71 | reverse complement strand
GTTCCGGCAGCCTTCAGTGGTCTTTGCAGAGTTAAGACAGGCGGCTTAGCGTTGCACTTCGAACTTGAATCCGCCATTTACCCTTTATATTATCTGGGGCTCAACCTATTACGTCATTCGTCTTGGTGTCGAAAGCTGGCCTCCGATGATGATGGCGGGCTTACGTTTTCTGCTGGCGGGAATCATCCTCTTTACGTTCCTGCGCCTGCGCGGCCATAAGCTGCCCGCGTTACGCCCGCTGCTGAATGCCGCTGCGGTCGGTATATTGCTGCTGGCGGTCGGGAATGGTCTGGTGACCATTGCCGAACATCAGAATGTGCCGTCCGGACTGGCGGCGGTGATGGTCGCGACGGTGCCGCTGTTTGCCATGTCATTCAGTCATCTGTTTGGCATCGCCACCCGCTGGATTGAGTGGCTGGGGATGGGTGTCGGACTGTGCGGCATCGTGCTGCTGAACAGCGGTGGTCATCTGGGCGGCAACCCGTGGGGCGCGCTGATGATTCTGCTGGCGGCCGTCAGCTGGGCGTTTGGTTCGGTGTGGGGTTCGCGTATCGAACTGCCTAAAGGCGCGATGGCGGCGGCGATTGAGATGCTGACTGCCGGTACGGTATTGCTGTTCGCCAGTGCATTCAGTGGTGAAAGGCTGCATGCGATGCCGGATTTACAGGGTATTCTCTCGCTCGGCTTTCTGATTATTTTTGGCTCAATCATCGCGATTAATGCCTATATGTATCTGATTCGCAATGTCAGCCCGGTAGTGGCAACCAGCTATGCCTACGTCAATCCGGTGGTGGCGGTACTGCTGGGCACCAGTTTTGGTGGCGAAACCCTGTCCGCACGTGAGTGGATGGCACTCGGCATCATTATCTTTGCCGTGGTGCTGGTAACGCTGGGTAAATATCTGCTGAACGCGCGCCGTCGTCCGGCGACCAGCGTCTGACGCTAACAGCGAATAATGCCGTGGTGATCAATCGCGGCATTAGCGTTTCCGGCAATAATCCACTCCTCCAGCCGCGAGGCTATCGCCTCATCATCCAGCCGCAGTTTGCCGCGCAACGCACACTCCCAGACCACCAGCACCTGCCAGCCTGCTTCGCTGAGTAAAGCGATGTTGTGGCGATCGCGCGTCACATTGCTGTCAATTTTTTTCAGCCAGAATTCAGTCCGCGTGGCGGGCACTTTAAACAGATAACAGTCATGGTGGTGCCAGAAACAGCCATGAACAAAAATAATCGTCTGGTGACTGTCGAGCACAAAATCGGGCCTGCCGGGCAACGTTCGGTCCTGCACGCGATAATCAAAACCCAGCGTGTCCAGCAGCGCGGCCAGACGTTTTTCAATTGCCGTATCCTGATTACGGATGGCGCGCATATTTTTGCTGCGCGTTGCGGCAGAGTGCACATCAGCCATCAGTATGACCTCCATGTGATGAGGAGTGCAGTGTATGTCCGAATCGGTGGTCGATGCTACCGACTCCCTTCCCGGCACGCAAATTATCCATAATTGTGCCCACCTTTACCCCGGTCACCCTGACGACTAAGATAAGTAAACGGTCAAATCCACACAAACGGTCAATATCAGTCACACTTTCATCACACCCGACATCATCACGCAACGTAACAAATTGTTCAAATTTTACCCATTCTTACGAAAAATAGTGATAACCATCAATTTTTTAATGCAAGAAAATGCAAGTTACAGCCTGAATCGCGTTTCTGTTCACTGGAAAAGCCCGATCAATTTCTTCGTGACAGAGTGCCATACAGCACACGTTATTGGACGCTTCTTTTCTCTACTCTTTATTTCAAGCGGAGGTCACCATGATGCCAATTGAACGTCAGCGCCTGATTATCGATGCGCTGCATAAAAATGGACGCATTCTGGTCACAGAATTAGGGAAGGTGCGATTTAATCGGTGGGGTTCAGTGGAGTCCTTAGCTGTATTAGCCTTACCTTAGCTGAGCTGT
>NZ_CBFFRK010000227.1:0-2000 GCF_965644245.1 Erwinia sp. V71 | reverse complement strand
GATTCAGGCAACCGTCTGTGGTGTTTGCAGAGCTAAGATTGGCGGCTTAGCGTTGCACTTCGGAGTTGAATCCGCCTGGTGCGGATTGCAGGGATACTTACACTACGGTCTGCTACATTTCCCTGCTCTCAGATTACTCATATGATGTAAAAAAACACGGGAGACGGGGGGGCTTTATTTAACAAATAGTTAATTATATTTTAACCGGAAAAACTCCCCTTCAGCTCCGGAGAAAAATTCAACCTCATCAATCCCCCCAGTAAGTCGTGGACCGCCACCATCTCCCCCCGCTGAACCATTCCGGTATTTCCCTTCTGATTCCTGGTATTAGCAGAATAATCGTTTTTCCACATCTTTACTGAAACGATTTAGTCACCGTCATACTATAAATCCTGACCTATATCATACTTAGTGCAGGAATGATGGTACCGACACCCTACACATCTTTACAATTCACTACCGCTGTGAATACTACAGAAGGATTGAATGGCTTTAATAAAACTCAACGGATGAAATATGAATATACTTGAACAGACGCCAAAAAACCGCAGACGTTATGGTCTGGCAGCATTCATCGGACTGATTGCCGGTATCGTTTCAGCATTTGTTAAATGGGGCGCTGAAGTACCTTTGCCTCCCCGCAGCCCGGTTGACATGTTTACTGCCGCATGTGGGCCTGAATCATTAATCCGGGCAGCAGGACAAATCGACTGTTCCCGTAATTTCCTTAATCCTCCATATGTTTTCCTTCGTGACTGGCTCGGACTCGCCGACCCTAATGCAACAGTTTATACCTTTGCCGGGCATGTGTTTAATTGGGTGGGTGTAACACACATCATCTTTTCGCTCATCTTCGCGGTAGGTTACTGTGTTGTTGCTGAAGTTTTCCCTAAAATTAAACTCTGGCAGGGCTTGCTGGCCGGTGCATTAGCACAGCTTACTGTCCATATGATTTCTTTCCCTCTCATGGGGTTAACGCCGCCATTATTTGATCTTCCATGGTATGAAAACGTATCTGAAATCTTCGGGCATTTAATCTGGTTCTGGTCCATTGAAATTATTCGCAGAGACCTCCGTAACAGAATAACGCACGAACCAGACCCTGAAATCCCGGTGGGTGAAAACAGATAACAAATTATTAACTTCACAGAATGGCGCAGGTGTTTGCGCCATTTTCTTTTTCTCCTCAAGATTAACTTCCCCGGTACACAACTATATTGCATTTTTGATATGTAATATCCTCTCATTCCAGTGTTCCAGTACCGAGGGAAGACACATCGAGCATCGCTTTTGTCGGGTCGTAATGAATGTGCCAGTATGAACTGAACACTCGCCGGCAGATGGTCTCACTTTCCAGGTTTGTCAGCGAGGCAAGAATAGGATCGCCTGGCGATGTGGTATGAATACGGTATTTTGCTGTCTCAATTCTGGCCGCCAGGGTACGGGTTCCGCGGCAGTGGATAATAGAAGCCTGCCTCAGGCAAAAAAGGGATTTATGAGCGGAATGGATACAGACAACATCTAAATCGGGATATTTATCCAGCAAAGCACTGATATTCATTGCTGTCAGCGGCTGAGTGTCCTCACTAAAATAATTCAGGCTTCCCCAGGCTTCATCAATAAAGAACCGACGGGTACTGATGCCGGCCGCCAGAAGTCGTTCCAGAACACCGGGAATATCATAAATGATCCCTTCATAAGACTGCGCAGTAAGAATAACCATATCGCAGGCTTTTTCGCTCCGTAGCAGGGTCTGCTCAGGGTGTTCGTATTACCATGCACTGATTTCATCATCTTCCGTTCGCAGATCCGGGCACAGATAGTGGACCTCTGCACCAATGGATTGCGTGTGAAAAAGCACTGCGCGAATTCAGATAATAAGTGCAACGCTCGGACATGATTGTGGAGAGTGTAGGAGGAAGGGTTAAGGAAGGTGCGATTTAATCGTCAATTATGAGAACATAACTCTTTCTTTGACATAGACTTTTCACGATGCCCGC
>NZ_CBFFRK010000226.1:0-2001 GCF_965644245.1 Erwinia sp. V71 | reverse complement strand
CGGTTCTTTGTTCATTTACCATACGATGACAGGACGAAAAAATGGTTCCCATCGAATTAATCGCACCTTCCTTAATGGCTGAAAATAAGACTGATAAAGATGCGTCAGACCAATACGTAAAAAAGTATTTTCGCGCTGGGCGATCTTAATTGTTTCCTGTTTTGCCTCTTCCAGCTGATTCATCACCTGACAAATACGATGATAAAAATAATTACCGGCAGCGGTCAGCTCCACCCCATTACTGCTGCGCCGCAGCAGGCTGACGCCGAGTTCATCCTCCAGCTCCTGGATACGCTTGCTGAGCGGCGGCTGCGCCATATTGAGCTGGCGTGCCGCACGGCTGATCGAGCCATATTCAATCACTTTACAGAAATAAGTTAGCCGTTTCAGATCCATCAATATGCCGCCTTTATTGTTATTTTATTGGTCACGGTTATAAACCTGCCGCCGTGAAGCTGTCAATCAGCAACATGTACGGGAATATGTCCACAATGTTGCCATTGTGTTAATAAAAATAGCCATACTTTTTTGGCGTGGTGATTATCAGCCAAACGGTATTTGTCCGGTTTTTATTTGCAGATTATTTTCTTCACCACCCAAGGTTATTTATTTCTTAAGGAACCGATTATGGCAAATAACAATTCGCAAACCACCATCAGCGACCTGCGCTCTGCGCTGGCGCTGTTACAGGACACCCCCGGGGAATATGTCGAAACCAGCGTACCGGTCGATCCGCAGGCTGAACTTTCCGGTGTCTACCGCTACGTGGGGGCGGGCGGCACCTGCGAACGCCCGACGCGTAAAAATGGTCCGGTGATGATGTTTAACAGCATCAAAGGTTTTCCCGATACCCGCGTGGTGATTGGGCTGAACGGCTCACGCCAGCGCGTCGGTCAGTTCCTTAACTGCGAACCGGAAAAACTGGGGCATCTGCTGAAAGAATCCGTGCATAACGCGATTGCTCCGGTAGTGGTCTGCCAGGAAGTCGTGCATCTGGCGACCGATAAAGATTTCGACCTGCGCAAACTGCTGCCGGCCCCGACCAACACCGAAGAGGATGCCGGCCCGTACATCACCATGGGCCTGTGCTACGCCTCCGACCCGGAAACCGGCGAGTCCGATGTCACCATTCACCGTCTGTGCGTGCAAAGCCGTGATGAGCTGTCGATGTGGCTTACCCCGGGTCGCCATATTGATGCCTTTCGCATGAAAGCCGAAGCCGCAGGCAAACCGCTGCCGATTTCTATCAGCATCGGTGTTGACCCGGCGATTGAAGTGGCAGCCTGCTTCGAACCGCCGACCACCCCACTCGGCTTCGACGAACTGAGTATCGCCGGGGCGTTGCGCGGCCATGCGGTGGAAATGGTGCAGTGTAAAACCATCAGCGAAAAAGCCATCGCCCATGCAGAAATCGTCATTGAAGGTGAGCTGCTGCCGGAAGTGCGGGTGCGTGAGGACCAGAACACCAACAGCGGCAAAGCAATGCCGGAATTCCCGGGTTACACCGGTGATGCCAAACCGGCACTGCCAGTGATCAAAGTGAAAGCGGTCACCCACCGTCGCCAACCGATCTGGCGCACCACCATGGGGCCGGGCGAAGAGCACGTCAATATGGCTGGTATCCCTACCGAAGCGAGTATTCTGGCGATGGTCGAACGCGCGATGCCGGGTCGTCTGCTGAACGTGTTCGCCCACTCTGCAGGCGGCGGCAAACTGCTGGCCGTAATGCAGTTTAAAAAATCCTCCCCGGCGGACGAAGGCCGTCAGCGCCAGGCGGCACTGCTGGCGTTCTCCGCTTTCCCGGAACTGAAGCATGTGATGCTGGTCGATGAAGACGTGGATATCTTCGACAGCGATGATGTGCTGTGGGCGATGCAGACGCGCTATCAGGGCGATGTGGATACCGTCTTTATTCCAGGCGTGCGCGGCGGATTCAAGTTCGAAGTGCAACGCTAAGCCGCCTGTCTTAACTCTGCAAAGACCACTGAAGGCTGCCGGAAC
>NZ_CBFFRK010000225.1:0-2062 GCF_965644245.1 Erwinia sp. V71 | reverse complement strand
TTCCGGCAGCCTTCAGTGGTCTTTGCAGAGTTAAGACAGGCGGCTTAGCGTTGCACTTCGAACTTGAATCCGCCCAGAAGGTATTTGCCGCTACAGCGGCGCACAGTGGCCGTTAACTGCCGTTTTCAATTCCACAGCTTTAACATTGCAACCTTAAGGAGCTTAAGATGAGCTTTATACTGGCATTACCGAAAATCAGCCTGCATGGCCCAGGCGCGATTGACGATATGGTGCAGATTGTCCGCGAGCAGCACTGGGGCACGGCGCTGATTGTCACTGATGGTCAGCTGGTGCGCCTTGGCTTACTGGATGGCCTGTTTGCCGCGCTGGAGCGCAATAATCTGCCTTATCATCTGTTCGATAAGGTGTTTCCTAATCCGACGGAAGCGCTGGTGCAGCAGGGACTGGCGCTGTTTAACCAGCAACAGTGCGACTACATTATTGCGTTTGGCGGTGGCAGCCCAATTGATACTGCCAAGGCAATTAAAATCCTGACGGCCAATCCGGCGCCCTCCACCGCTTATGCGGGCGTCGGCAAAGTGAAACAACCCGGAGTCCATCTGGTGGCAATTAACACCACCGCCGGAACCGCCGCGGAGATGACCAGCAATGCAGTGATTATCGATACGCAGCGCAATATCAAGCAGGTGATTATTGATACCAATATCATTCCTGATATTGCGGTAGATGATGCCAGTGTGATGCTGGATATTCCTGCCAGCGTCACGGCCGCTACCGGAATGGACGCGCTGACCCATGCGATTGAAGCCTATGTGTCGCAGAATGCGCATCCGCTAACTGATGCTAATGCACTGGAAGCCATTCGCCTGATCAGCCAGTGGTTGCCGCAGGCGGTGAGCGACGGTAAAAACCTGACCGCGCGCGAAATGATGGCCTTTGGGCAATATCTTGCAGGCATGGCGTTTAACAGCGCCGGGCTGGGGCTGGTACACGCGCTGGCGCATCAGCCGGGTGCGACTCACGATCTGCCACACGGTGTCTGTAACGCCATTCTGCTGCCGATTGTGGAAAGTTTTAACCGCCAGAGTGCAGAGAGTCGTTTCGCGCGTATTGCTGCGGCGATGGGCGTGGACACCAGCAGCATGAGTGATGAGCAGGCCAGTATCGCCGCCATCAAGGCCATTCGTGCACTGGCGAGTCAGGTAGGGATTCCGTCTGGTTTCCGTCAGTTGGGGATCAGTGAACAGGATATTGAAGGCTGGCTGGATAACGCACTGCAGGACCCGTGTGCGCCCTGTAATCCACGCAGTGCCTCGCGCGAAGAGGTACGCCAGCTCTATCTTGAGGCGCTGTAACCCGTTCTGGCTGCAATGATATATTTTTTTGCTGGTGCACCGGTGAGCGGGCACAACCTCTGCTGCTACAGGGCGGTCCTCGCGCCACGCTGCGCGCGGTGCCTTCGGTTCCGGCATCGCGCCGACGGACCGGCCAGGAGCGGGCGTCCTACCCGCCCCGGCCTGACGCCAGCATCCCTGCTGTCGTCTCCTGGCCCGATGCCTCCACCTCAGCGCTGCGGATTGCCCTTACGCAGCAGAGGTTGTGCCCCCTTTATCCTTTGCTGCCCGCTGTTAAAAGACCCCCATTGTACTTACACAGCTGACTGGTTGTTCCCCTGATAGGCGCATCCGCAGCGCTGAACGGAGGAAGCAAGCCAGGATGCGCCCGCAGGACGCGGGCGCAAGGCGATAACGGGACAGGGATGTCCCGTTATCGCCGGTCCGTCAGGCTGACGAGTGAAGTGAAGGCACCACGCGAAGCGTGGCGCGAGGACCAGCCAGGCAGGGGAACAGTCAGGCTGCGCAGGGCACTGTAAAATGCTTAACTGGCCAGCATTACAAAACCAGTGTCCGTTTTATTTCTCCGCGACAGTGTCAATATTTGAACCCCATCACAAATAACACCGAAAGCGCTTAACCCCTATTGTTGGTCAATCGCCTGGCTTTCGTTAAATAAAGGTTATCAACGGGCGGATTCAAGTTCGAAGTGCAACGCTAAGCCGTCTGTCTTAACTCTGCAAAGACCACTGAAGGCTGCCGGAACC
>NZ_CBFFRK010000224.1:0-2081 GCF_965644245.1 Erwinia sp. V71 | reverse complement strand
GAATTGGTAGACGCGCTAGCTTCAGGTGTTAGTGTTCTTACGGACGTGAGGGTTCAAGTCCCTCTCTTCGCACCAACGTTGTGAAATACCCTTCTGAGAAGTGCTTCCCTGTTACAACTATCCCTTTATTTCCAGCTGTTTTATCTTCTGAAAAATAACACTCTATTCCCGCGCCCGTTGCTTTACGAGGCGGTTAGTTTTACCAGGCGGTGAGTTTTACCGAGATTGCCATTAACGATCCGGCCAGTGCAATGCAGGATGGCAGCAGCAGGTAGTGACGCAGACGTTTATGGTACAGCATGCTGACCGTTGCCAGCAGCGCAATCACCATCAGCGCCCGCCACTGAGAAAACGAGAGATCCATCACCGCCAGCACCGGTATCAAGGCGCAAGGCAGCAGCACACCCCAGGCACTATCCAGTCGTTTTCCCAACATCCAGCTCACTCCCCCCTAATCCACATGCTGTTGCTATCGCCACTAACATCGTTACAATCCACAGATGATAATGATTACCAATAGCATATGACAACTTTTGTCATTTTGCAGCAAAATTGTTGAATCTTTGTACCTGAGGATGACAGGCTGAAGGGAAAGTGATAGATTGCGGCGTTTACTATTTCTTAGAACAAAATAATTACTCACACATACTATTCCTGACAGAATAATAAAAGCGAATGTCGGGTGTGTCGCTTTGGTATTTCAGGGTTGCAGCGAGTATATAATATGAAATTACTAACTTATGACGAATTGCTTTACAGCAAATATCGTCTGACAACGATGCTTTTTCTTTTTTTAAACACAGCGACATCTCTTTTCTTGTTGTTGAATTTTAAATATTCATCTTCATCATCAGTACTTTTGCCAACATTACTGATTCCGGTGATGAGTATTGCGTTGTTCGCCTGGACGTTTTTCCGGTCAAAAGTGAAATTATCACTATTAAATAGCGTATCATTGCTTACAGGTGTCCTGTGGGCGTGGCATATTTCGTTGAAATATATGCAGATAAGTAGCACTGACGGCAGTTTTTTGCTGATCAGTTTAATCAGCATCTATTTTATTAGCTCAATCGCTCTGGCCGATCATCTGCTGGCTTTCTGTCTGCACACCGCACCAGCGGCGCTGACGGTGCTGGCGCTCGATGCCGGCCATCATATGCTGATGCTGCTCTCGACGATTGCCCTGCCGCTGATCGGGTTCACGCTGCATCACCTGATGCGTCGCCGCAGCGACAACTTTACCCGGCGCCTGATGTACCAGTTGCATGAGGAGAAAGAGACCTACAGCGACCTCAGTATGCTCGATCCACTGACGGGTCTGTATAACCGCCGCGGGCTGAAAAACCGGCTGGAAAACATTCTGGAAACCCACTCAGGCAGCCATTTTGTTCTGCTGCTGGATATCGACCACTTCAAAGCCTATAACGACAACTATGGGCATGCGATGGGCGATCAGGCGCTGGCACGCGTCTCTGTCGCGATTCGTGACGCAGTGCGTTCACGCGATATTGTCACCCGCTACGGCGGTGAAGAGTTTCTGGTCCTGCTGACCAATGTAAATGCCGCTATTGCCCTGAAGCTGGCGGAACGCATCCGGCAGTATGTGCTGAACCTTGAAATTCCGCACCGCTTTAATGAGCGCGTCGCCACTCATGTCACCGTCAGCGTCGGTATTGCCCCGCTGCTGGCCGATGATTTTGATCAGGCGCTGGCGCATGCTGACCGTGCGCTGTATGTCGCTAAAAACAAAGGCCGTAATACCATTCTCAGCGCTGACGATTTACCCAAAGCCAGCAGCGCAGTGCCTGCTGATGCCGTTTAAACCCAATTAGCCCCGCCAGGGGCTGATATTTTCCCTTCAATATGATTATTTCTTTTCGCCAGAAGTGTTAACACACGATATCCATCCAACCAGTGGTTAACAGCCTTTATATTTTTATTTCCCACAGCATAACAAAACTGTCTTAATAACAATTTAACTGATTTAATCCTAATTAAAATCGCCTGGGCGGATTCAAGTTCGAAGTGCAACGCTAAGCCGCCTGTCTTAACTCTGCAAAGACCACTGAAGGCTGCCGGAA
>NZ_CBFFRK010000223.1:0-2216 GCF_965644245.1 Erwinia sp. V71 | reverse complement strand
TCCGGCAGCCTTCAGTGGTCTTTGCAGAGTTAAGACAGGCGGCTTAGCGTTGCACTTCGAACTTGAATCCGCCGTTCTCATAATTGACGATTAAATCGCACCTTCCTTAGGTAAATACGGCATAACCTTTGCCAGCTTTACGCTTTATTCACAGCGTTTCATCCCTCATGCGGTTAAATCTTCTTTCACCACAATGCTAAGCTCAAAGACGATGATGGCTTTATCTTTGCAACTTAACCGAGGCAGGAAATAACGATGTCGGAAAATCACTATCAGCCACCACAAGTCTGGACATGGGACCCGGAAGCACGCGGTAACGGCGCGAAAACCAACCGTCCAATCGCCGGTGCGACGCACGACCATACGTTGCCGGTCGGTAAGCACCCGCTGCAGCTTTATTCACTGGGAACACCGAACGGCCAGAAAATCACGATCCTGCTGGAAGAGCTGCTGGCGCTGAATATCAGCGGCGCAGAGTATGATGCTCACCTGATTCGCATTGGCGATGGCGACCAGTTCTCCAGCGGCTTTGTCGAGGTCAACCCGAACTCCAAAATCCCGGCCCTGCTGGACTGCTCGCACGGCAAACCGGTGCGCATATTTGAATCTGGCGCGATCCTGCTGCACCTGGCGGAGAAATTTGGCCATTTCCTGGCAAAAGAGGGACCCGCGCGGACTGAAGCACTGAACTGGCTGTTCTGGTTGCAGGGTTCCGCACCCTATCTGGGCGGCGGTTTTGGCCATTTCTGGTTCTACGCCCCGGAAAAAATCGAATACGCGATCAACCGCTTCAGCCTGGAAGCCAAACGCCAGCTCGATGTGCTGGACCGCCAGCTGGCGCACCATCACTATATTGCCGGCGATGAATACACCATTGCCGATATGGCGATCTGGCCATGGTACGGCGCTCTGGCGCTGGGCACACTGTACGGCGATTCTGCGCAGTTCCTCGATGTCGCCGCTTACAAAAACCTGCAACGCTGGGCGCAGGAGATCGCCAAACGTCCGGCGGTACAGCGTGGCCGCATCGTTAACCGCACCTGGGGCGAGCCATCCGGGCAGTTGCATGAACGCCATGATGCCTCTGACTTTGCGCTGCGCACCGAAGATAAGCGTCAGGCATAATCTTTAGCACGGCGGCGATCAGCGCGCCGTGCCCATTCGCCACACCACAGAAACAGGCCTGTTCCTGTGGTGTTTTGCTTGCAATTATCTCGTGCCCTACCTACTATTTTCGCTATGAAAACACCGCAAGATGACACCAGCCAGACTGACGCACCTCTGTTGCTCGACCAACAGTTTTGCTTCGCCCTCTATTCCGCCAATCTGGCGCTGCATAAGCTTTACCGGCAACTGCTGGCAGAGCTGGATCTGACTTATCCGCAATACCTGGTGATGATGGTGTTGTGGGAGAAAGATGATGTCACCGTCTCCGATATTGGTGAACGCCTGTTCCTCGATTCCGCTACCCTGACGCCACTGCTGAAGCGTATGGAAGCCGCCGGGCTGCTGCAGCGCCAGCGTTCCCGCCAGGACGAACGTCAGGTGGTGGTCACGTTAACGGAACAGGGCCGCCAGTTACGCCAGAAAGCGCTGACGCTGCCAGACTCGGTGCGTAATGCCGCCGCCTGTGATGCCGACAGCATGCTGAAGCTGAAGAAAGAACTGGAAATTCTGCGTGATAATCTGCACGGTTAAGCCGTGCCGATCCTGTTCTTGTCCTCGCGGCAAATTCATATTCCACCGAGTGTGATTGTTCTTAAATACCGCATGCACTCATCGCCAGATGACTC
Source organism: Erwinia sp. V71 (assembly GCF_965644245.1). Classification (NCBI taxonomy): domain Bacteria; kingdom Pseudomonadati; phylum Pseudomonadota; class Gammaproteobacteria; order Enterobacterales; family Erwiniaceae; genus Erwinia; species Erwinia sp. V71. The sequence continues at coordinate 423 of NZ_CBFFRK010000223.1, read as the reverse complement.
ACTCTTATCTGATAAAAAAAAGCAGCATCGACTAAACAGGCGGCCATCAGAAAAACCAAAATCTGCAGAATTGCTAGTTATCTGTTGAAGAACACATTTTTCGCGTAAAGCATAAGCAAAAAAACAATATTCATTCTAATTTTAGAAACAGAACAAAAACAAGAAAATACCCGCAGCAATTCTATAATCACCTCGACGTTTTCATCCGGTTAAGAGGTGTAATATGTCACATTCTCCAGCCACCTTTCTCTTATGTACGATTCTGACTGGCTGCAATGCATTTTACCCGCCGTGGAATCAGCCACGCGATTATCCAATATCACGGCAGAATATTGATAATAATCATGCGGCGGATTCAAGTTCGAAGTGCAACGCTAAGCCGCCTGTCTTAACTCTGCAAAGACCACTGAAGGCTGCCGGAAC
>NZ_CBFFRK010000222.1:0-2227 GCF_965644245.1 Erwinia sp. V71 | reverse complement strand
CAGGATAGCTTATCGGTAGCTAACCGTCCCTCCATCCACATGACCAAGCGTTGCACTTATTATCTGAATTCGCGCCCTAACATTTTATTTCAGGCACTGCTCGCGCACATACGCCTGCAGGCCATTCAGCTGGCCGGTCACCGTGGCTATTCGCTCTCTGAGGGTGAAATAATCCCGTTGAGCGGCGTCAGTAAGTCGGGGGCTGGCTGCATCATCCACGCTGGCGGCGCGGGTGGTGTCTGCCGTTGCGTGGCAGGTGGCGTTGAGGCGCAACCGCTTACGGCCATCAGCAACATCACGCTGCAGCTGATCAATAGTCTCTTTGGCATGGGCCAGTTCTCCGGTGTATTTGGCATCCAGTGCAGCGACGTCGCGCTGGCGTGTCTGCATGTCGGTGATTGTGTCGTTAGCAAGCTGAAGTGCGCTTGTCGCTTTATCGCGTTGAGCTTTGTAGTCAATGGCATTGCCACGATAGATGGAAGCCTGCACAGCCAAAGCAGCAACCAACCCCAGCAAAACAGCGATAATTATGGCTTCTGCCTTAAATGTCATTTCAGCCCATCCAGACAGAGCGCTCGCTCATTGCCAGCGCGGGTAACGAGACCTGACAGAATGCGACCGCCGCCGTACACCCAGCGCGGGAACTGTTCGCACGCAGCCTTAAGCTGGCCGGTTCGCATAAACCGGAACATTTGAGAGGTACGGAGGTTGCCGCAACCGGCACGGAAAGTTACCGACGTGGCGGCGCTGAAAACGTTATCAGGCAGACTTTTACCTTTCGCATATCGATTCACGCAGCTTTCAGCATCCAGAATGTTTTTTTGCCAGTCGGTGGCGACCTGCTCATCCGTTTTAACGGTACCGGCTTTTACGCCGTGAGTGTTGCCGATGCCATCCGTCAGCACGCCAGCCGGGCATATATATGGCGAACGTCGGCACGATTCTGCGTTGCCAATCAGCTCCAGACCTCTCTCATTCGTTCGAACATGGCCGTTAGAAATCACGACCGCGATAATAGCCGCCACAGCGCAAACGCCCCCGGCAGCACCGCCAACTTTTTTTAACGCTGCCATGATTAGTTGTCCTGTGGGGGTGTCGTGATGTATCCGCGCTCAAGGGCTTTCTCATATGCCCTCGTCTGGCGCCGTTTGAAGTAGATGTTCGTGAAATAAGTCAGAATGGCGATGATGAAACCACCAGCCAGCGCTATCGTGTTCCAGTCGAGTCCATGCAACCATTCAAACCAGCCATTCATTCCGCCGAACACCAGTCCTCCTGACGCGCTGTAAGCTGTCGCCGTCGAAATTTTATCAGGCATAGTTTTAACCATCGTCACCTCCATTTACGGGGTGCTGTCTGAAGTAGTGGAAAGAGAAAATTCGCCCGCTGCCGCTATCGGGGAGTGAGTTAGTCGATATGACTGGCAGAAGGAAAAAGAAAAGGCCCGCCGAAGCGAGCCTGTTTTATGCTGAAAAATGCAACTTCAATGTTGCCACGGTGCCGGGTGCCTCCCGGTGAGTAAAACCAGTCAATTTTACCCGCGTGCTTCAGGAAAGCTGCCCATTGAAGGGACTGACTGTCGCCCCACCGCTTAGGGGGATTCACCGCAACATAAAAAAAATAGCAAAGTCGTTATCGCGAGGCAAAATACTCAAAAACTATGTATGAGTTGCTGCGGTGCCGGGTGCCTCCCGGTGACTCAGGTGTGGCCCCTGAATCGCGCCGCTATGGTACAGCTTACCAACACGCCCCACCGCACAGGGGGATTCACCGCAGCAATGGCAGATTACCAAACGGATATCATGGCGAAAAGCGTTAAAATCCCTGCACTATCTCTAAGATGTGGTCTCATATGGTGGGCATGGCTAAGAAGATTCATGGAAGCTGCGGTGCCGGGTGCCTCCCGGTACGCCAGAAAAGTCACAACCTGGCGCGCTTCATTGGCAAAGGATCAAAATCAATTGATACCCGTGACTTAGCCCCTCCGCACAGGGGGATTCACCGCGATGACAACATACATTGCCTGCAGTACCTGAGTCAAAAATTATAGCCAGATCATTAATGTTGTTAACCGGAAATATGTTTACTGGTGTAGTATGAAGGCCTGTATATTTAACCCTAAGGAGACCGAATGTACTTTCATGATGTCATAGGCGGATTCAACTCCGAAGTGCAACGCTAAGCCGCCAATCTTAGCTCTGCAAACACCACAGACGGTTGCCTGAAT
>NZ_CBFFRK010000221.1:0-2311 GCF_965644245.1 Erwinia sp. V71 | reverse complement strand
TTCCGGCAGCCTTCAGTGGTCTTTGCAGAGTTAAGACAGGCGGCTTAGCGTTGCACTTCGAACTTGAATCCGCCTATCACTCACTGCACAATGAACGGGTAGGGAAGGAGCTGGTTGGCGGTGATAATACGGAGGTGCTGCGCGGTATCAGCACCACCACGGTGGCGCAGGGTGGATCAGGCAGTTCGCTGCGCAGCAAGGCGGCGGTGCTGGATGAAAAGGGCGAGGTGATTGGTATTGTGTCGGTCGGTTATATGACCAGTCACCTGGCGAATATCTCCAGCGCGAAAGTGATCAATATCCTGCTGACGATTGTTGCGGTGCTGGCGGCGCTGTTTGTGCTGAGCTGGTTTTTCTCGCGTGGCATAAAAAAGCAGATGTTCTCGCTCGAACCGCGTGAGATTGGCTTGCTGGTGCGCCAGCAGAAGGCGCTGATGGAGTCGATTTACGAAGGCGTGATCGCGGTGGATGATCAGTTGCGCATTGCGGTGATCAACCAGGCGGCGAAAAACCTGCTGGGACTGAATGCACCCTCTGCCGCGCTGCGCGGCAGGCCACTGGCGGAGGTCATTAAGCCAGTGGCGTTCTTTGATCAACAGCAGATGCTGCGAGCGGATACCCATGATGAAATCTGCCTGTTTAACCAGCTGACGGTGATCGCCAGCCGGGTGCGCATCCTGCTGGAAGAGGAGTTGCAGGGCTGGGTGATCACCTTCCGCGACCGCAATGAGATTGACCGTCTGAGCAGCAAGCTGAGTCAGGTGCAGCGCTATGCTGATAACCTGCGCATTATGCGTCATGAGCAGCTGAACTGGACCGCCACGCTGGCAGGACTGCTGCATATGGGGCGGTATGACGAAGCGATTCGTTATATTGAAGCGCAGTCGGAAAGTGCGCAGGAGATACTGGATTTTGTCTCGGCGCGCTTCTGTTCACCGCTGCTGTGCGGGCTGCTGCTGGGTAAATATGCGCGTGCGCAGGAGAAAGGCGTGGTGCTGAATTTTGATCCCGCCTGCAGCCTGACACGCCTGCCAGCGCGGCTGACGGAAACCGAACTGATGTCGGTGATTGGTAATCTGCTGGATAACGCCATTGAGGCGACGCTGATGAGCGAAGCGCCGTGGGCGCCAATCCAGCTGTATATCCGCAGCGGTGAACGTGACCTGGTGATTGAAGTGGCGGATCAGGGCATGGGCATTGCGCCTGCGCTGCGTGAGCAGCTGTTCACTTTTGGTGTCACCTCGAAACAGCAGGGCGACCACGGTATGGGACTGCACCTGGTGGAGAACTATATCAACAAGGCGGAAGGCACCATTGAAGTGTCGGACAACCAGCCGCGTGGCGCCATTTTTTCACTTTTTATTCCTGATGCAGAGCAACACACAGCTGCACTGACGATTAACCGGGAAGACAACCTCTATGCAACCTGAAATCATTGACGTACTGATTGTGGGAGATGAAAGCCAGCTGGCGCAGCTGCATGCCGGGCTGATTGAAGAACATCCGTGGTTGCGGCTGTGCGGCATCGCCACCTCGCTGAGCGAAGCGCGCAGTATGCTGGAGGAAAAGCGTCCGCAGCTGGTGCTGCTGGATAATTATCTGCCCGATGGTCAGGGCATTACGCTGATTGAGAGCGAACTGCTGAAAAGCCTGAAGTGCTCGGTGATTTTTATCACTGCCGCCAGCGATATGCACACCTGCAGCCAGGCGATCCGCTGCGGGGCGTTTGACTATATTCTCAAGCCGGTTTCGTGGCGGCGTCTGCAACACTCGCTGGCGCGGTTTGTCGAGTTCAACAAGACGCAGCGCACCTGGAAAGTGGTGGATCAACAGAACGTCGATAATCTGTATAAGCTGCAGGCGGCTAGCTTTCAGCAGGATGCCAGCAGCAAAGGCATTGAGCAGAAAACCCTGCAGCGCATTGAGCAATTTTTCGCCATCAGTGAAGATCGCTGCTACTCGATTGAAGATGTGGTGGCGGAAACCGGGCTGAGTAAAACCACCACCCGGCGCTATCTGGAGCATTGCGTTGATCGTGGCGTGCTCGCGGTGGAGATGCAGTATGGCAAAGTGGGGCATCCGCGGCGGTTATACCGGCGGGAAAGCGGGGCACAATAGCGGGGATCTTATACTCCCTCTCCCATTACATGAAGGAGGGGATGTTATGCCCCTCCTCCCTAACCTTCCCTCATGTATGTGGGGAGGGGATGTTATGCTCCCTCCCCCGCTTGCTTGCTGTACGGTCCGGGGACATTGCAGACAGGTGTTCGGGGACATGGTGAACACTTTTTAACATCCTTTACCCATGGTG
>NZ_CBFFRK010000220.1:0-2405 GCF_965644245.1 Erwinia sp. V71 | reverse complement strand
ATTCGTGGTCGAATTAAATCGGAAAGTGCGATCGGATTAAATCGGAATCAATGGTCGGTTTGGGTCGGAATACGCAGACGGCGGATAACATCGAGCAGACGCTCAAGCAGAGAGGCATCAGTCTCATCGTCCGTGCCGCCGCTCATCACGCCGACGGTCACTGTGCTGTCAAAGCCAGTGGGAACAGACGAGAATGCACCTGATACTGCAGCGCTGGTGTTACCTGCTGTACCTGCTGATGAATACTGAGCCGCAACAGTCCCGCTGCTGTCAGAACCAATCGTGACAGCTTCTGTCGTCGTCCATGACAGCGAACCGCGCGTGATGGTATAGCCTGCCTCTGCCGTCGCGCCTGGCTCTCCGGTCACCGTAATGGTGCCGCTGGCTGTCGTCGCCTGCTTGCGGTAGATATTGCGGATGCGGGCATGCCACACCAGAAACTCAGTGTCGGCAGTGTCCGGGAAAATCTGGCGGATGATCCACGCCTGGTGCTGATAAAGGCCCGTTGCCACGCTGGCAACAGAAGTGGCGCGAATATAATTGTCGCTGTCTTCGGAAATATCCGCGTCCGCATTGAGGTTCTGGATATCACGGAGGATATCGCTGCGAATTTTTTCGAAGGCCGGGACGGTAAAAGGCATTACGCAACGCTCACTGGTTGTTTAAAGGTCACTCTGGAGCCGTCTGCCTGAATCACTGTAATCAGCAACAGCAGCCAGCCTTTGCGCAGGGAGGATGTTTCGACGCTGACGGACTTTGCCCGGCCATCGTCAGCGGCAGTAAGAGGCGCAAGCGCCTCTTCTGCATACTGACTGGCCAGAGTGCGAACACGCGTTACATCTTTCTCTCTCCTCAGCAAATGGAGTTTTGAACCGATTTCCGGGTTAGCCCAGTAAGAGCCGAGCGGTATCATCAGGCGCAAATAAACGGCATTGGCCAGAGACGTTTCGCTTTTTCCGGTGTAGTCACCGGTTGTCGGATCAAGGAGTCTTTCCACGCTGCTATGATTGCAGCGCGGAAAGAAAGGGATAAGGTGAAGGGGTTCAGTGGGATGACGTGTTCAAGTTACTCCCCAGTGTCAGGGGGTGAACTCATCGGTTTCCAGTGCGTGACGGACTTTGGAAGACAGGTATTTCCCGTTCCCGGATGAGCGTTATCCCAGTACCACACTTCGGCATCTTCGTAGGGTTCAAAACGCGCAAGCGCTGTGACCGTGCATCGCCCAAGTCCGGCACGCTTAGGAATAAATACCTGAACTTCAACACCAAGAGGAGGTAAGTTATCTTTGCAGTCAATCCAGTCAGTCATGATTATCTTCGTACCTGCTTTTATTTACATCTGCTGATTTGGTTTCTCTGTCGTTCCTGCATCGCCACCGTGCTGGTGATCGTGACTGTCGTATGTTTCACGCATAGTGTTCATCGTTGACTGGCCATCAGCAATTTCGTCACTGGCTTTTAGCAACGGCGTCACGAAATTAGCAATGTTGCTGGCGGAAACATCATAATCTTCGGTGATGACATCATACTGCCTACAGTTCACCCGATATATATCGCAGTCCACCTCAACAATGCGACCTTTTTTTATCACCACCCGAGCGCCTTCGTCTGAATAAATCGCCACTTCACCGCTGGCCAGTGCGGTAATACGGTATTTCTCATTTTCCGTCGCGATAATGACCGAGTGCGATGTCTGGCCACCCAGCGGCGCGATGATGCACTGCGTGCCCGCTGGCGGGTTTGATGTGAAACCGAAGTGCTGGAACAGCTCTGCGTCCTGCAGCGTTTCACCCGCCAGCCCCTTAGCCTGCACCTGCTGCACTTTTAAAGCGCTGTTAACGCGGGTTAAACGCCCCCTGAAAGTCTGCCTTACGCCCGCTATCATGCGGCGGACGCGAGAATCAAGCTGGTCCCACATCGACTATCCCCAGTTCCTGTTTACGTTTACCTTTGCGTTTTTTGCGCTTCTTCGGATAGGCATCCGGTATCCAGACGCCGTCCTCTTTCAGGCGCAGCGTGGTGGTGGTGCCGGAATTCCGCCCGCCGGAAAACTCACGTCCCATCAGGAAAAACACGTCGTCGATGCCGTGCGGCTCACTGATAACGTGAATACGCTGACCGGGTTGCCACAGCAGACCATCAGACGTGCGGTGCCCCCTGACCACTGCGGTCAGCGAGTAGCTGGCCAGACGCGCATCAGCCCCCAGCTTGCGCGCGCGATACTGCACTTTTTCGAGGTCATCGGCATCGTGCATTACCACTATCAGAGGGCGGTAATGGGTGACTGCCGGGTCGCTGACGGTGTATTTCAGGCCGTGAAAGCCCGTTTGCTGCAAAATGGCATGTGAATCGATCACGGTTTGGCATCAAGGTCGATCATGATTTGGCATCCATCTCCGATCACGA
>NZ_CBFFRK010000219.1:0-2553 GCF_965644245.1 Erwinia sp. V71 | reverse complement strand
TGCGTATTCCGCTCTGAACGATCACGGATTGGCATCGAAGTTCGATCACAGTTTCGCATCTCTTCGATCAGCCGGGATGCGCTAACTTTCTCTGCTGCTTTTTAACCTGGTTTCTTCTCGCTTTCCACTCCCTCCTGGCATTTCCTCATCGACTCTCCCTGTAACACTAACCGGTGAGCGGTATGCACCAGCCTGTCCAGGATCGCATCAGCCGTCGTCGGGTTCTCCATCAGCCCGTGCCACTTGTCCACCGGGAACTGGCTGACCACTATCGTGCTGCTATGACCGTAACGGTCCTCCACGATTTCAAGCAGGTCATTGCATTGCGCCGTCGTCAGCGGCTCAAGACCCAGATCGTCAAGGATCAGTACCTGCACTTTCTGCAGCTGTTTCAGATGCTTCAGCCAGCTCCCGTCAACGCGACCCTGCGCCAGCAGTTCCAGCAGACGACCTGTGCGCCAGTACTGAACGCTGTGTTTTTGACGGCACGCCTGTTCGCCCAGGGCATTCGCCACCCAGCTTTTCCCGCACCCCGTCGGGCCCGTTATCAGCAGGCTTTTTTTGTGCGTGATGTAGTGACCGTTCAGCAGTTCACGCATCTGTTCTGCCCTCAACCCACGCGATACCGGGTAATGCAGCCCCTCCGGGGCCGCATGGTACTTCAGGTTCGCGTTCTTCCTCAGCCGCGCCACGCGACCGTTTTCTCGGTTAAGCAGCTCGTCATCGACCAGCAGCGTCAGACGCTCCTCGAACGACAGCTCGTCGTACGTCTGCGGGGTTTCACGATGACGTATCAGGCTACCCGCCATCGCCGGCAGCTTCAGCTGCGTCAGTTTGGTTAACAGGTTATCGCTCATGTCTTTTCTTCCTTTATCTGTCAGTGGTAGTAGCCCGGACCGCGCACGTTCTCATGCGCCAGCGACACCGGTGAGGGCGATTCACTTTCCCCGGCCAGCGGCAGAACCTGCTCCTCGCGGTGGTGGCGCAACAGGTTGTCGATGAAGCGGCGGTCAGGGCTTTTGTAGTGCCAGGCCACGCCACAGGCTTTTTCCAGCCGCGCTCTGCCGTATTTCTTCTGCAGCGCGATGAGGCCCAGCACCGCACGGTAGGCCAGCTCCGGATGCGCCTTCGCCTTCAGCATCGCCTCAACGACCCGGCCCGTGAACGGGCCAACGCTGCGCCCCGTTTCCACCAGGCGTTCCGGCGTCCAGCTGCCGTGACCCCGGTGCTGAGCCGGCATGTGCAGCGGGTTGGTCGAGTGTTTGTATTCATGCTGGCTGCGCGGATGCTGCGCCACGCACTGCCCCTTATGCCACACCTGCACCACCGACTGGCCCGCCTTCAGCGACAGGCGCTGACCCGCCAGCTCGTGCGGCACGGAGTACCAGTGGCGCGCATACTCAACGTGATAGTCCGGTCCCACCTTCACCGCTTTATATTCGGTGTACTCGTACGGCGACAGCGGCAGCGCGGAGAGGGCCGGCGCGTCCAGCTCGCGGAAGCGCTCCGCGCGCGTCTGGTTGCCGTAGCCTTTCATGGGACGGTTGTTCATGTCCGTCAGCAGCGCGCGCAGGCGCGTATTCAGCGCCCTCAGCGTGTAGAAGGTCTCATGACGGATGCGCGCCAGCAGCCACCTTTCCACAATGAGCACGCCGTTTTCTGCTTTCGGCTTATCCTTCGGTTTATACGGGCGGGCCGGGATGATGACGGTGCCGTAGTGCTCTGCCAGCGCCTGGTAGCTGTCATTGATGACGGGTTCGTAGCGGTCGGCTTTTTTCACCGCGCTTTTGAGATTGTCGGGGATGAGCAGCTTCGGCACGCCGCCCAGGAAGGTCAGGCACCGGCTGTTGGCGCTGAGCCACGACATCATGTCCTGGCTTTCGCAGGCCTCAACGTAGGTGTAGTTGGACGCCCCCATCACGGCCACGAAGATGGCCACCCGGCGTATTTCACCGGTATCCGGGTTAACCACGGGCACCGTGGGTCCGCAGAAGTCGATGAAGAGCTTTTCACCGGCGCGGTGCTCCTGCCGCATGGAGAGGCGCCGCGTTTTTTTCCATTCCCGGTAGCAGCGGCAGAAGTGAGAGTACCCCATCGCCCGCTCGCCGGCCTGAACCTTGTACTCCATCCACAGCAGTTGCCGCGTCACGCCGGGCTTTCTCATTTCGGTATCGAACCAGAGCAGGTCCGGCATGACCAACTCTGATGCTGACGCGCATTTTGCCGGGAAGATACGTTTTTCAAGGGCGTCGTGGGATAGCGCTTCGGGCAGGGGCCAGGGCAGCGCGGTGGTACGGAAGCGGGTGAGCACTTCAAAAACGGTAGAGGCACTGATTTTGAGGGTGAGCGCGATACAGCGGTTGGTCAGCTTCTGGTCGAACTTAAGCTGCAGGATCTTAAAACAGGTTTCCATAGAACTCCGGGCTTCTCTCTTTCTGGACATCGTTGTCTCCGCTACTGGGGTAAAAATCAGCAAGGGAGACCGTGTAAGAAAGCGTTAATTCCCGGCGTGATCGACAGTATGCCAATCAGTGATCGGAGGCATGCCAAATC
>NZ_CBFFRK010000218.1:0-2587 GCF_965644245.1 Erwinia sp. V71 | reverse complement strand
TGCGTATTCCGATGATTCCGGTCAGTGATTCCGGCGATTTCGATCGCGTTTCCCGCGCTGGTTATTTCTTACTTTAGTTTTTAACCCGTCTGATCGGTTTGCGCCAGTTTACGCATTGATTCTCCCCTCAGCTCAACGCGATGTCCGTTGTGCAGTAGCCGGTCCATCAGGGCATCGGCTACCGTCGGGTTGCCTACCAGTTTGTACCATTCACTCACCGGTAGCTGACTGATGATGATCGTGCTTCCCCGCTGGTATCTGTCCTCCATCACTTCCAGCAGATCTGAGGCCTGACGGGTGTTCAGCTTCTCAAGCCCCCAGTCATCAAGGATGAGCAGATCCTTTTTCGACAGATGCAGCAGTTGCTTCTGGTAACTCCCGTCGGCATGGCCGATATTCAGGTCATCAAGCAGCCGCGTCAGCCGGTAGTACACCACCTGGATATGCTGCTGACAGGCCTGTTCGCCCAGGGCACAGGCAACGTACGTTTTTCCGCATCCCGTGGGGCCGGTGATCAGCACATTTTCATGACGGTGAACATAAGCGCCTGTCAGCAGCTGCACCAGTAACTGCCGGTTCAGGCCCCGTTCCGGCCGGTAGTCAAGCTGTGAAGGCTGCGCATCCAGCCTCAGTTTCGACTGTCTTCGCAGACGGTTGACCTTCGAGACCTCACGCTGCAGCAGTTCGTGCTCCAGCAGGAGACCCAGCCGTTCCTCGAAGCTCAGCGAGGTGTAGGTCATCGGCTGCGACCATTGCAGCTCCAGCGCGTTACTCATGTGCCCCAGCCGCAGGGCACGTATCTGTTCCAGCAGGTTGTTATGCATTATTTTCTCCTCAGTGGTAGTACCCGGCACCGCGTACGTTGCTGTGCTCGACAGGGGACTCATCCGGCGCTTCGTCTTTCAGCCGGTCCCGGTGGTTTGTCAGCAGGTTCAGGATCACCTGACGCCATGGGCGCTCCAGTAACAGCGCCTGCTGGCAGGCATTCTCAAGCCTGGCATCACCATATTCACGGCTGAGATTGAGCAGCCCCAGGCAGGTCCGGTAAGCCTGTTCAGGATGCGCACGATGGTGCAGGTGCCAGGCCACCACGGCGCGGGTGGCGCTGCCGATGTTCTCGCCCCAGGACAGCAGCCTTTCCGGGCTCCATCGCTGCCGGCGATGGGATTCCGGCATGTGCTCTGCCTGCGTGGTGAAGCCACCCTGTTGCTGTGCCCGTGGATGCTGGGCAACCAGCGTTCCCCGGTGATAGAGGCGGATGAGCCTGGCACCGGCTTCGATATCGATATGGCTGCCGACCAGCGCATGAGGCACGGAGTACGCATGTTTGCCATACAACACGTGATAGTCCGGTCCGACCTTTGCCCGTCGGATATCAACGTATTCATAGCGGTATGGCGGGAGCGCCTTCAGTGCAGGCTTATCCAGTTGTTCATACAGGCTTTTCCTGCAACCCGGCAACCGACGGAACGGCCGCTCATTAAGATCCTGCAGTAGCTCACTGATGGCCAGATTCAGCGCGGCCAGCGTATGGAACACTTCATGTCGCAACCGCATCAGGATCCAGCGCTCCACAACCTGAACGGCATTTTCAACTTTGGGTTTGTCTTTCGGCTTACGGGGCCGGGCTGGGATCACTGCCGTGTTGTAGTGCCGGGCCAGCTTACGGTAGTTCTCGTTCAGTACCGGTTCGTAACGGTCTGCGCGGCTGACCGCCGCTTTCAGGTTATCCGGGATGAGAAGCTGAGGAACACCGCCGAAGAACTCGAACGCCCTGACGTGGGCCATCAGCCAGCTTTCCTGCCGCTGGTTTTCACAGGCTTCAACATAGGTGTAGTTAGAGGCACCGAGTGTGGCGACGAAGATATGCGCCTGCCGGACCTCCCCCGTATCCGGGGTGATAACCGGGACTGTCGGCCCGCAGAAGTCGAGGAACAGCTTCTCACCGGCGACATGATGCTGACGCATGCTGCGTTTTTGCTGCTTCAGCCACTCACCATAGAGGTTACAGAACTGGCTGTACCCGTAGGCGTTTTCGCCAGCTTCCTGCTGATATTCCTGCCAGAGCAGGATTTTGGTCATCCCTTTACGCTTCAGTTCCTGATGGCACAGCGGGAAGTCAGGCATCCGTTTATGGCTGTCGCAGGCGCGTCCGGTATAGAGCAACGCTTCGAGTTGTGATTCCGTCATCTCTTCCGGCAGGGGCCAGGCCAGCTGGCTCCCCCTGAAGCGGGTGACCACATCAGATACGGTGCTGCACCCGATATTCAGGCAGGCCGAGATGCTCCTGTTGGGCAGGTGACAGTCAAATTTCAGGCGCAGCAGTTCTTTAATTTTACTCATCCGCGTTCTCAGTCTTGCCATGGCGACACTCCTCCGGAAGATGCGTTATCAGGAAGAAGTGTTGTCCATTGTTTTAAAAGTGAAAAGCGCGAGATTCCGACGACAGGATCACCGATTCCGACAATCCGATCACGGATTCCGGAGCCAGGATCACGGATTCCGACGGCGGGCCAAATCTGACCGGAACAAATCGGAATTCGTGGTCGAATTAAATCGGAAAGTGCGATCGGATTAAATCGGAATC
>NZ_CBFFRK010000217.1:0-2603 GCF_965644245.1 Erwinia sp. V71 | reverse complement strand
GGGTTCCGGCAGCCTTCAGTGGTCTTTGCAGAGTTAAGACAGGCGACTTAGCGTTGCACTTCGAACTTGAATCCGCCAACAGGCAATCAGCTTATTGCCCTCGCCGACGCGCATTTTCACCGCAAAGCCATCGGCATTAATCAGGCCGGGATCTTTATTCGCGTAGGATTCTGAGTGAGAAATGAGGTTGTGACTGGCCCACAGTGGCCGCCCGATGCCCGCCGGAGACGCCACCCAAATCCCGGTGTCATCGGCATGGTGTGCCACCACCTGATGGATATGGTTATAGCTGCCGGAAATTTTGAAGCTCTTTTCGGTGACAGTGATGCCCTGAATATCCCAGTAGCTGGCGGCCAGACTGAGGCCGTGGAACACCACATTTTTGCCGCGCGGGCGCAGTTTTTTCGCCTGTTCCGGCGTGCCGCTGACGCTGGCAGGCAGACTGGTCAGCGGGTAATCGCCCTCTTCTAGCCATAGCGTCCCGCCGGGCTGCAGCGCGGCCGCAGCAGTTGCCACATCCAGCGGTTGCGCACGACTGCCGTTATTCTCTGCCTTGCCGTCAGGCGCGGCGTACAGTTCAGCCGGATTTGCCAGCTTACGCTGCTGCACCCGCAGGGTATCACTCAGTGTCACGCCAGTGCCGGTCACCAGCCGCCACTGTAATGCCGTCGTCTGTGCCGCAAGGGTGATCGGCAGTGACTGCCACTCCCCGGCGCGGATGGCTTTATCCGCCACCAGCACCTGGCCCTCACGGCTGAGCGTCAACACCCCGTCTTCATTGCTGCGCAGCTGAAAACGGTAGTCCGGCTGCGCTGCCAGCGGTGCAGAAGCGATTTCCACCTGTGGCGGTAATGCCGCAGCAACGAAGCTTTCGCCGCCGCGAGCCTGATGTTCACTGAGCGTCAGCGTGGCGCGGTGCACGGTAATTCGCGCATTACGTGAGGCAAAAAAGCCGACGTAGTAACCGTCCTTATCCTGCACCGCCACGCGTTCAGCATCACCAATCTGCTGCGTCACCCACTGCTCCCCTCCCACTGCTGACCAGCCGGAGATAAAGCCGTCGTCGGTGCGCGCCAGCCGCAGACGGAAGCGCGGCGTTTTACTGATATCCAGCCCGGCGTGATATCCCTGACGCAGCGTCTCCACGCCCGCATTGCCCCACGGATGCTGCACACCGTTGCGCGCAATCTGCGTCACCTGCAGCAGCGTGTGCGATTTTTTATCCTGTGTCAGCAGCGCATTCATCACCATATTGGCCGCTGCCGGAAACTCTTCATAGCCAGGGCGCAGTTGTTGCTGACGCGCCTGCCCCAGCACATCACGCACCAGCAGCCCCGCCCCCTCCTGCCCGGCAGGCATCGCGCCATTTTCCGGGCCAAACTGCTCCACACTGATTTCCGCCTCCAGCTGCATATTGGCGCTGGCGGGCAGCCGGGTGTAGTAGAAGGTCAGGCCATCGTGGCTGTTACCAATCTTGCCACCGCGGCTTTCGATATGGACCGGCGTGATCAGTTTGCCGCCAGACGCGGGCACCGGCTGGCCGTTTTGCTGCGTCACCTGATTGACGCCGATTTTTCCCGGCAACACGTTGGTGGCGAAATTGACGTCCGTCGACTGGCCAAAGGTAATAGCGTGCCACTCCAGCGCCGCAACATCCGGTAATGCGGCAACAGCACTACAGCTGGCCATCGTCAGCAACAGTGATAAAGGAAGTCGTGTCATCTCCGTTTTTTCCTTTTCCTTAGTCCGAGCGAAACCTGCCTGAGCGGCAGGAAGGTCAGTGATAGAGAGAGGGATTAATCTAACGTTGTGATAACTGGACCACGACCGCCGTTTCCGCGTCGTCAGCCTGCTGCATTTTCTGCCCGATTGCGCTGTTACCCCAGCACTGCTCGTAGGGATAGCCGACCAGATTTTCGATCACTTTACGCACCTCCGGCTTAATCGCGCTGATGTGCCCGCCTGCTTTGATGCGCGCCACTTCTTCCAGTACCATCAGGTGTGCTTTGCGATCCAGCGTCATCTGGCGGCTGAAGATAATCGCCACCAGCGCCAGTACAATTACGCCACCGAAGAACACCCACGAGATGGCCGTCACCGCGCTTTCTGGCTGCACATGGGATTTTGACTGGAAGCCGTAGTAACTGAGCACCGCGCCCATGACAAAAACAATCACCGAGCGCACGATTTTGCCGGAGAAGGTCATCGCCCCGGCATAAATGCCCTCGCGACGGCGGCCGGTAAACACCTCATCCACATCAGCGAGGAAGGTATAGACCGTCCACGGGATATAGTAGACCCCGCCGGTTCCCAGACCGAATACCACCGTGACACCCACAATCGCCACCGTCGCCAGATAACCCGGCAGATGCAGGAAGTGCAGCAGTGAGTAGCAGCAGACGGCAAAGATCACGATGGAGAGCGCCCAGGTATACGGCTTACTGAAACCACGCTTGACGCAAATGGCGATAAAGATGGCGGTGGAGAACAGCTGTAATATCGCATTCAGACTGTTCAGCCCGGCAAGTGCGTATTCCGACCCAAACCGACCATTGATTCCGATTTAATCCGATCGCACTTTCCGATTTAATTCGACCACGAAT
>NZ_CBFFRK010000216.1:0-2639 GCF_965644245.1 Erwinia sp. V71 | reverse complement strand
GTAAGCGTCTCATCCAGACCGTCTTTTATTTTTGCCCGTGTTTTCTACCATGGACACTTTCGCGAACATGGACTCTGCCGTGGACAAAAATACGCCTTACACCAGAAGACTCTGGATCACCACTGCACTGAGCTTGCGGTTTAACGATGCCCTGACTTACCGTGAAATCGCTGAGCAACTGAACATCAGCACTTCCGCCACGCATAAAATGTTCAAGCGTTTCCGCCGCACGGGTATTAACTGGCCGTTGCCGGTGGAATACACGCCCGAGCGCCTGGAAGAGGAACTGTACGCTTTCAATCTTGAAACAAACCTGCCTGTCAAAAAACGCCGCCCGGACTGGCCACTGGAGTTCAAAATTCGCATGGCGGAGCTGAGCCTGCAACCGGGTGCCTGTGTGGCAGAACTGGCGCGGGAGCATGGTGTTAACGATAATCTGGTGTTTAACTGGCGTAACCTTCATCGACAGGGACTGCTGGACCCTGCCAGCAGGGCCACCCTCATTCCGGTCACAGTGGAGCCTCTGTCGTCGCCATCCAGACACAACGGGGCCGTATCGGCAGACCTGACACAGGTCATCAGTTGCAAGCTGACACTGCCGGGCGGCAGCCTGAGCCTGACCGGGCCACTGACCCCAGAGCTTCTACGCGTACTGGTCAGCGAACTCAGGGAGGGTGAGGCATGATCAACTTTCCGGTTGGCTCGCGCATCTGGCTGGTCGCCGGAGTGACGGATATGCGCTGCAGCTTCAACGGGCTGGCGGCGAAAGTGCAGAACACGCTACGCACGAACCCGTTCAGCGGTCATCTGTTTATCTTTCGGGGACGACGGGGCGACATGATAAAGGTGCTGTGGGCCGACCGGGACGGCCTGTGCCTGTTTACCAAAAGGCTGGAACGTGGCCGCTTCATCTGGCCGGTGACCCGCGACGGAAAAGTCCACCTGACGCCGGCGCAGCTGAGCATGCTGCTGGAGGGTATTAACTGGAAACATCCGCAGCGGACGGAACGCCCTGGTCTGCGGATATAACCTGCTGTAAAGTGGAGGCATGGACACCTCATACCCTGATGAAAATGCCCGCCTCAGGGCTCTGCTGCAGGAACAGCAGGCCACCATCCGCAAAATGGCGGAGTATAACCGCCTGCTCTCGCAGCGGGTGGCTGCGTACGCCAGCGAAATCAACCGTCTGAAGGCGCTGGTCGCTAAGCTGCAGCGCATGCAGTTCGGAAAAAGCTCCGAAAAGCTGCGGGATAAAACGCAGCGTCAGGTGCGCGAGGCTGAGGAGCGCATCAGCGCCCTGCAGGAGGAAATGGCGGAGGTTCTGGGTGAGCAGCATGACCCGGCACTCCCGCAGCCGCTGCGCCAGACTTCCGCCCGTAAACCACTGCCGGCCTCACTTCCCCGCGAAACCCGCATTCTGCCGCCCGCCGAAATCGCCTGTCCGGCGTGCGGCGGCAACCTCATAGCGTTGGGCTGCGACGTGTCGGAGCAGCTGGAGCTCATCAGTAGCGCCTTTAAGGTTATCGAAACGCAGCGTCCGAAGCTGGCCTGCTGTCAGTGCGACAATATCGTTCAGACCCCGATGTCCTCAAAACCCATAGAGCGCAGCTATGCAGGTCCCGGTCTGCTGGCACGCATCGTTACGGCGAAGTTCGCCGAGCACACGCCGCACTACCGCCAGTCGGAAATATACCGTCGCCAGGGCGTGGAGCTGAGCCGTGCCACGCTGGGGCGCTGGTCCGGTGCGGTCAGCGAGCTGCTGGAGCCGCTGTACGACCTGCTGCGGCAGTACGTGCTGATGCCGGGTAAGGTGCATACAGACGATATCCCTGTGCCAGTGCAGGAGCCGGGCAGCGGTAAAACCCGCACGGCCCGCCTGTGGGTCTACGTCCGGGATGACCGCAACGCGGGTTCACAGCTCCCGCCTGCGGTATGGTTCGCATACTCACCGGACCGGAAAGGCGTTCATCCACAACAGCACCTTGCCGGGTACTGCGGCATCCTGCAGGCGGACGCGTACGGTGGCTACAACGCACTGTATGAAGACGGTCGCATCACGGAAGCGGCCTGCATGGCCCATGCCCGGCGAAAAATCCACGACGTTCACGTCCGTACCCCGACCGATATCACAACCGAAGCGCTGAGGCGCATCGGTGAGCTGTATGCCATCGAGGCGGAGATACGCGGCAGCCCGGCAGATGAAAGGCTGGCAGTCCGTAAAGCGCAGAGCGTCCCGCTGATGCAGTCTCTGTACGACTGGATACAGGTACAGATGAAGGTGCTGTCGCGCCACTCTGATACGGCGAAGGCGTTCGCGTACGTGCTGAAACAGTGGGGCGCGCTGAACCTGTACTGCAGCAACGGTTGGGCGGAGATAGACAACAACATCGCGGAAAACGCGCTGCGCGGCGTTGCCCTGGGCCGGAAAAACTGGCTGTTCGCCGGTTCAGATGCGGGCGGAGAGCGTGCTGCTGTACTGTACTCGCTGATCGGCACTTGCCGGCTTAACGGCGTGGAGCCGGAAGCATGGCTGCGTTACGTCATCGGTCATATCCAGGACTGGCCGGTGAACAGGGTGCGTGATTTGCTACCATGGAAAACGTCTTTTACTTCCTGAACTGACGCAGGTTAATGCCAGC